>JACCRK010000267.1 GCA_013813565.1 Herpetosiphonaceae bacterium | reverse complement strand
TGATGATGTGCTGGCCCAGCTGGATCCGCTGCAGCGCCAGCGCCTCGACAGTGTGGCGTTGCTTGATATGTTGAGCGAGCTGCCAGTTGCCGACCTGAGCGGGGTTGACAACGGCGCACGGCTGATCAGCGAGTGGCAACATCTAGGCTATGTGCAGTCGAACCCCCAGCTCACGCTCCAGCCGCTGTTGAAGACCGCCCTGCTGCGGGGGCTCCGCGCCGACCCCGCCGCCTACCACGCCGCGATCCAGGCCACCGCTGCCTGGTTTGCCGCCCACGACGACTTTGCTGCCGTCGCCCGGCTGGCCCATAAAACTCAGTGCTGGACTGTGCTGATGCAGACTCTCGAACAGTATAGTTCGGCGCTGCTCAATCGCGCCCGCTTTGTGGAGGTGATTGGCTGGCTGGCGAAGATCCCCGATCACCTTCTCTCTGTCGAGGCTGGCAGCCTGCTGGTTCGCTGCTATCGCGGTATCAACGACGATGCTGGCGCGCTGTTGCTGCTCAACCAGCTGCTGGGGCGTCTCACCAGCGCAGCTGATCAGCTGACCTTGCGGCTGCTCAAGGCCAGCGTTATCCAGGCCGCTGGCGCGACCGCAGAGGCGGATCGGCTGGTGGCGCCCTATCTACATGACCTTGCGCTGGCGGTGGCTGACCGCGCCCGCGTGCTTCGTATCCACGGGATCGCGCTGGCCGCTGGTGGGGATGCAGAGGCCGGGCTGGAGTGTCTGGCCTGCGCCGCTGCGCTGCTGGATGATCAGGGCGCCAGCCGTTTGGCCGGGCTGGTGCTGGCCGATTATGCGCGCGCCGCTGTGGGAATGGGCAACTATCCGCTGGCCGAGCGCCTGCTGCGCCAGGCCGAGCGGGTCTGGCGGGACCTGAGCACCCCCGTGCCGCCCGATCTGGCCTGTACGCTGAACCTGCAGGCGCAGGTTGCCCTGCACACCGGCCATCTGGCCCAGGCCGAGCGGCTGGCCGAGGCCGCGTATGATCACGCGGTCTGGGCCAATAGCGCACGGACGATTGCCGATATTCTCATCACCCAGGCCGATATCGCGCTGGCCCGGCATCACTGGGATATTGCGGCGGCTCGCTACCAGCTGGCGATCGGCCAGCTGCACCTGGTGGGCGATCTGGCCCGGCTGCCCTATCTGCTGGCGATGCAGGCCCAGGCCGCCCGGCACACCAGCAACCTGGACACACTTAACGCTATGCTGCAGCAGCTTGAGGCCGCCGCGGTGCTGGTGCCACTGGACCACGCCTGGCTGGCCGCCGGCAAGGCTGCCGCCTATCTGCACCTGGGGATTGCTGGCGGCGAGCTGCTGCTGGAGCAGGCGCTGGCGGCGCTGGAAGGGCCGCCGACGCTGGCCCACGGGCTTTTGACGCTACTGCTGGCTGAGACGCACTGGGCCAACAACAATCGCAGCGCCGCCAAAGCCGCCTGGCACACGCTCGATCAGCTGCTGCTTGAGGGACGTGGCGGCCTGCCGATACTTCTGGGCGCACTCGCCAATCATTCAATCGGCCGGCTGCGTGAGGGCCATCTGGGCTGTCAAACCCACTTTGCCGGGTGGGTGACGCCTCCCACAGATGGTGGCTCCCTCCCGGCCACGCCACTGCTCACGCTGCGGGTGCACGGCCAGACCATGGTGGCATGGCACGATCAGGTGGTTAAGCTGCCCCGGCATGGCATATTGCTGCTTACATTGCTGCTGCTCAGCGAGGGCAGTGGCATGACCGCCGACGAGCTGCGGTATCGGCTGTGGGGCGATGAATGTGGCAGCGCCGATAGCTGGCGCAAGCTGCTGCAGCGGGTGCGCAAGCTGCTGTCGCCCCAGGCGATTGTGCTGGAAAACGGGGTCTATCGCCTGGGCGTGCCGGCTGATTCGATCGACGCTGATGTGCTCCAGGTGCGGCAGTGCTGTGCGGGGAGTGCCGATCCTGTGAGCTTGCGCCGGGCGGCCGCCTACGCCGCCCGGCCCTTGCTGGCCGGCAGTGAGGAGGCGTGGGTAGCTGGTGAGCGTAAAGTCTCCAGCCTGCGCGGGGCTGACCTGTGGTACGCCGTCGGCAATCTGGAGCGCGATGAGCGGCAGATTGATGCGTCCGCCGCCGCCTATGCCACCGCCCTGCGGCTGAATCCGCTGTCTGAGCGGGCGGTGGTGGCTGCAATGACGCTGGCGCTGACGCATAGCCAGCGCTGCACCGCGATCAACATCTTTCAGACGTATGCCCAGCACATGCTTGATGAGATGGGCCTCGACCCCGCCCCAGCTATCGATGCGCTGTATCGCCAGGCGCTTGAGCCGTAGAGTCACAAGACGACGCTCGCACAATTGGCCCCGCCCGCGCCATGAGCTACGGCGTGGCCGTGGGAGAGACGGGGACAGTTGGGCTGGCCAGTGGCACGGTTGGTGAGATCGGCGGAGTGATCTCTGGCGCGCTGGTTGGCTCGGGGGGTTCTGTTGGCGCCGGCACCGTTGGCGTAATCGTTGAAATCACCGTCACCTCGACTGGAGCGAGGGCCTGCGCCAGGGTCAGGCCGATCGGGAGATCGATCGTGGGGATGATGCTGTAGGTGCCTGGGCCACGTCCGCTCAGATCGACGACCAGCGCCAGCGTGGGCAGCGACTGGACCGCCGACAGCGGGCCGCTGATCAGGATCTCTAGCACTGTTGGGCTTAGCGTTACGCTGGTGTTCGCGGGCGTATTGCGGGCGACGACCGGCAGGCTCAAGGCAAACTGGCTTTCGATCGGCACCAGGCGTACCAGCGCCTGGGTGGTTTCGGCGGCCTGGGCATCGCGTGGGCTTACGCCCGAGGGAAAGCGCAGCCGCACCGTGGTGGTGAAATCCGAGGTTGCCCCCAGCAGCTCAATCGGCTGAGTTTCGATGAACTCCACGTCGGCCAGCACCTGTGAGCTGCCGACAATCGAGACAAACGCCGGGGACAGCGTGATCAGCGGACGCAGGCCGGCGGGGGCGGTGTCGCGGACCACGTACACAATCGGCACCCGCTTGATGCCGCTGCTGGATAAAATCTGGACCTCGATTTGCACGCTCTCCGGGCTGACCTCCAGGCCTTCAACCTCGCGCCCCTGCCCATCAATTGGCGTGACCTGCCGGATAGTTTTAAGCGAGCTGGTCTGCGATGAGAGATCGAGCGTGACTTCCACCCCAACCACCTGCTGAACTTTATTCCGTGGCCCGCTCACCGTAATCGTCGTTTGCGGCTGTCCATCAACGGTCGCAATCGGCAGGTTGGCCTCGTAGCTGGTCGGCGGCTGGCCATCGGTGGTGATGGTCAGTGGCACGGTGGCGGTGATAATCGCATCGATATCGACCACGACGGTGGCGGGAGCGATGTTGCGAAATGCAATATCCCGGCTGATCGAGATCGGGCGGGCCTGAATCGAGACCTCGTGGCTGCCTGGATCCAGGCCGGCCAGGTTGATATAGGGCTGAACATTTTGTTTGGTCACCCGTGCCAGCACATCTTTCGGCCCAACTACATTCAGATTGACCACCGCGTTCGGCGCTCGAATTGGCAGGCCATTGGCATCAACCAGGGTCAACACTGGCGCAAGACCTTCGGCCTGGACTGGTAAGTTGGTGAGCGGCGCGCTCTGCTGAGGGTTTTCAGTAAAGCTGACAAACACCCACAGAACTGCCGCCAGCACCAGCGCGATGATCACGCGGGCAATCGAGCCATACAGTGTCTTGTTCACGCTTCTTCGGTCTCCTCGAGCTGCACTTTGAGCAGCGCCGCCAGCAGTCGCCGCAGCCGACCCTCGGTGAGATGGCGCACCATCCGCCCGTCGTGGGTGATCGAGATGCTGCCGGTTTCCTCCGAGACAATCACCGCGATGGCGTCGGACTGTTCGCTGATGCCCAGTGCGGCTCGATGGCGCGTGCCATAGCGCGTGCTGCCAACCACATTCTCGCTCAGCGGCAGCACACAGTTGGCCGCCAGAATTCGGTTCCGCCGAAAGATGACCGCCATATCGTGCAGGGGCGCGTTGGGGAAAAAGATATTGACCAGCAGCGGCACTGAGATCCGCGAGTCCACAATTACGCCGCGATCGGCATACTCCTGCAGGCCGGTCTCGCGTTCGATCACCATCAGCGCGCCAATCCCTTGCTGGGAGAGCTGCTTGGCCGACCGCGCCACCACAGTGATCATTTCTTCGAGCTCAGGTCGGTTCGAGGTGGCAAACGATCGGCTGAACCAGTCCCCAGTGCGGCCGAGCGACTCGAGCGCCCGCCGTAGCTCGGGCTGAAATAAAATTGGTATAGCGACAAACAGCGCCGGGCTGACCGCCTCGCGAATCAGCCAGCGGAGGGTGGTCAGCGGTAGGACCGAGCCTGCCAGCAGCGCCACTACCACTAAAATGCCTACGCCGCGCAGCAACTGCACGGCGCGGGTTCCGCGAATAACGCCCAGCAGCCAGAAGAACAGCAGCGCGACGAGAGCAATATCCAGGAGAGACAGCAGTGACAGGCGCTCCCAAATCTGATTCAGACTTGGCACGGGCAATCCTTCGTAACGCTTAAAGAATCAGTGCAGGCCAGACGGTGCGGCGCGGGCATGTGGCAACCTGCAAATCTAGTCTGGCTACATTACACTGAATAGCTGTTCTCTGCAAGCTGAATCAGCCCGTGGCCGGATCGGCTAGCGCCCCTGAACTTCGCCCCACTCTGCTGCCCAGGAATCCGGGAACAGCAAACGGGCGCTGATCGCGATCAGCGCCCGCTTCGAGCGTGCTGGCAGCCTAGACAAGTGCCTGGCAAATGTTTATTGGCCCGGCGCCAGGCTCTCGGCGAAGCTTTTCAGCGTCTCAAGCGAGGTATCGGTATCGCCAGACAGCCAAAAATGATACCCATCGGCCTGCCACATCAGCCCATTGACGTAGGCCAGTTCCTCATTATTCGGGCCAGTTTTAGCCAGGGCGATGCGTTCAATCCAGATGGCCTCGTTTGAGCCAACCATAACCTTCTGGGTTGTCGCCGAGCCGACTTGGATTTCATCGGATGTTAGAGACGACTGCGGCTGTTGAGTCAGCGTCAGGTATGTCGGTTTGGTGCTGATCTGATACATAGATATAATTGCCGCCCTGGGAGTCGGATCTTCTATCCGTATGCTCTCCCAATCAAACAAGCGTCCCCCTTCCGGGAGGTACTGCGGCTCATAGACCGGAAATCCAGCGGCGGCGCTAACTTGAGCGGCGCCTACACTGCTAAACCCATCCAGCCCCACGCTAGGAAGATTCTTCTCTCTATCCTCGGGCCGTGTCGCCAGCTCCTGCTCCACTACCGTCGGCGCATTGGTGATCGTCAGCACGCCCAGCTGCTGGAGGATATCGGTGGCCAGCGCCCGCAGCGGCGGGATGGCGACAAAAAATGCTATGGCCAGCATCGTTACTACCAGGCGGATTTTCCAGGGTGATCGTGGTTTCATGAGCGGTCCTTTCTGATCAGATCCATAGGTTTCATAGCCAGTTCGTCGCAGCAGCCGGCCAAGCAGCCCGCGCTGGCGGGACTGCTCCGCCTGGGTGTCCATGTGCGCGAGCCGGGCGTGGAGACTGGCCGCGAACTCCCGGTCGGGATCGGTGCGGTAGTCGTGCATAAAGCGGTCAAAATCCTCACACATTGTGGTCTACTCCTAGAACGCTGCGCAGGCGCCCAATAATTCGATGCAGCCGGGTGCCGACACACGACTCGCTCAGGCCAAGCAGCTGGGCGATCTGGCGATTGTTCAGCTGGGCGCCATACTTAAGCGCCACCAGGTCGTGGTCGCGGTCGGGTAGCTGCCGCAGCTGTCCGACCAGCTCGCCAATCGCCTCCTTCTTCTCCACCACATCGGCCACAACCGTGGCGTTGGGCAGATGGGCGGCATCGAACAGCGGCAGCTCGTGCGAGCGCCTCTGGCGATAGTGCGTGATCACCACGCGCTGCGCGATGGTGAAGATCCAGGTGGAGAGCGCTCCTTTCGTGGCGCTGTAGCGCTGCCGACAGCGCCAGACTTCCACAAACGTGGTCGAGGTCAAATCTTCGGCCAGGGTCGGATCACCAACTTTATACAGCACAAAGTTGTAGATACGCGGCAGAAAATCCCAGTACACCGTGCTCCAGTCCAGAGGCTCTGCGTGCGTCATGGTGAATGTTTCCGCTGATTGAAGAAAAGTTTTCATGCTATGTTATTCGCCCAAGCCGCCAAAGTATCACAGCCAGCGCGCAGATTCGGGCCGAGCCGGGCGAAATCGGTGGCGCAGGCAACAAAAAACGTGCGCTGACCGAAGTCAACCCACGTTTTTCTAGCTCTTCCACTAGCTACCAGCTGCTAACCCTAGCCCTGCTGCTGGCTCGCCACCTGCTGATCGAGCATGCGTTGCGCCGCACCTTGCAGCGCCGCGACCCGATCGTCGTCGGGGACCAGCTTGGCCAGCTGCTTGTAGGTGCGCACCGCCTGGCCATACTCATTGACCCGCATCAGCACATCGGCCAGCTGCTCATAGGCGTTGATATCCTTCTGATCGAGCGCGATCACCTGGTGATACGAGGCGATCGCCTCCTCGAAGTTACGCTGCAGCACCGAGAGCCGGGCGATCTCACGCAGCTGCACAATCGCCTCTTTCGGGCGCATCGACAAGATATTGAAGCTGACCAGATGCTGGCGGGCCTCGGTGTCGTTGGGGGCGATCTGCACGATCTTATTGTACAGATCGGAGGCTTTATCGATCTTGCCCAGCGTCCAGTACACATCGGCGGCCTGCTGGACGCTCGCCACCGCATCTTTGATCTGGCCCTGCTTGCGTTGTAGCTCAGATAGCTCGTCCAGGCAGGCTAGGCCTTCATCGAGATAGCCCCGGCGCAGCTGCATCTGGGCATAGCGGGACTTGAGCGGAATATTGTTCGGCGCCAGCTTGAGCGCGTTGGCCAGAATCTCCAGCGCCCGGTCGAGCTGGCTCTGGCCCTCGTAGTAGGTCGCCAGCTCATCGAGCTGGGCCAGCGCCTCTGGCAGGTGGCCCTGGCGGAAATAGATATCGGCGAGCTTGGTGTAGGCGGCCCGATCGTAGGGCAGCAGCTGTTTGACTTTCTGCAGCGCCACAATCGCACCCTCGTAGTTCTCGCCCGCCGCATAGGCCTCGGCCAGGCGCCGCTGGAGCTTACCCTCGTTGAACGGGCTGGCAAACTCATACTTGGATTTAATCTCCGAGGCCTGCCCCGTCGCCAGGATCGCCTCGATCCGCTGGAGCTGCTCGATGGAGCGGGGCGCGTTGCTCTGGGCGATGAAGCAGTCCGCCAGCGCCTGATGGATCAGAATCGCCGGGAGGTGCTGGTCAGGATCGGCATCCAGCAGCTCCAGCGCCTGCTCGAAGGTGAGCTCGGCGGCGTGGTAGTGCTTGATCGCCAGCTGAATGTGGCCGAGCAAAAACTGAATCATGGCCCGGTCCGACATCAGCGAGACCGAGCGATACTCGGCCTGCACATCATTGATCAACTGCGGCTGGCTGGGCAGGCGTTCAATGATCTTTGCCAGCGTTTCCCAGACCGCATCGGGGAACTCGTTCAGCATTGCTAGTGCGATATTCGCCTGCGCCAGCAGCACCAGATCATCCGGCCGCTGCGCCAGCACGCGCTTGAACTCGTCCAGCGCCGCCTCCCAGCGCTCCAGCTTCAGCAGCACCTGGCCGTACTGGCTGCGAATCGTGGCGTTATCGGGCACCCACTCCAGCACTTTGCGAAATTGCTCCAGCGCCTTGACGGTCTGGCCCATGCGAAACTGTTGGTTGGCCACGATCGCCAGCTGCTCGGCGGCCTCCTCGGTGCGGTCCTGGCGTCGCAGCACCTCGGCCAGCTCATTGCGGATCGCCGCTGAGTCGCCGCTCAGATCGATCAGGCGATAGTACACATCGACCGACTTGGCCGTTTCGCCACGGGCCTTGTAGGTTGCATTCAGCAGGTTGAGCTTGCTGAGCGCCTCACCTGAGCGCCCCATCCGCTCCAGAATTTCGGCCATGCGCAGGTGAATCGCATAAAACTCAATATCGTAGCGAATAACCTCGTGGCAGGCATCGAGTGCGCCGTACAGCAGATTCTGCTCGGTGTACAGCGCGCTGACCTCGACCAGATGCTGAATCCGCTCCGAGCGACCCTCGGTATCAATCGGGGTCAGCGGCACATACTGGGTAGTTGTGGGAGCGGGAAAGTTCGCCGCCAGAACATCCAGCGGATCGACATCGGTCATCATGGTTGTGCCGGCCAGCAGCGCATCGAGCTTGCTGATGGGATCATCTTCGGTCTGCTGGCGCTGGTTGGGGTTGAGAAAGTCGGTGATCGAAGGGATACGGCCCCAGGTCTCGGTATGTTTGTCGGTCGGCTCAGGCTCGGCCTGGGCGGCTTGTCCCGGCCCTGGCTGCAAAATACCTGTGCCGAGCATTCGCAGCTTCGACATCATATTGCGCTCGGTCAGCTCTTTGGCCTTGGTGTTGTACTCAACGGCCTGTTCGGTGCCCCAGCGCTTGCCCTGGAGGAAGCCCGCCAGCGTGGAGTACAGCGAGGCCGCCCGAGCAATATCGCCAAGCTCCTGGTAGATCGCCGCCGTCACCTCGTACATATCAATCAGGTCGGCGGCTTCCTCTTTGCCGATCGATTGGAGATCGACATAGCGAATCGCCTGCTCATATTCCTGGGCGGCCCGCTCGAGCTTGCCGATCTTCTGGTAGACGCTGCCGATGGCATAGTGGGCCGACAGCGCGTACTCATCGTTGTTGGTGGCGTGCTCCAGCGCCCGAATCGCATCGGTGGGCCGCTCCAGCTCATCGTAGATCAGCCCCAGGCTATAGTGGATCTCGGCGCGGTCGGGGATAGCCTCGATGACCTGCTCATATAGGTGCGCGGCCTGCTCCATGCGGCCGCTGTTCTGAAACTCAATTGCCTGGGCGACCGCCTGCTCAATCTGCTCCTTGGTGCGCAGGCGGCTATCGGCGATGCTATCGCCGATCTCAGCCGCCATTTTGGCCTCCTGGGCCAGATTAACTTTTTGCTTAAACTCTTTGGCCGAGAGGCTACTCGCATCGACATTGAGCGCCTCGTTGGCGGCCTCATCAGCGGCCTCAAGGTTATCCGCCGCCAGATACTGCTCGCCGAGATGGAGAAACTCGCGGATCGCCCCGGGATTATCGCCAGACGCGGCCAGCACCATCGCCAGCCGCACCCGCGCTTCCTCGTGGTCGGGATGGATCTCCAGAATATCGCGGTAGGCGCGGACTGCCTTGAGGGGCAGCTTCTGCTCGACCTGGCGCTCGGCCAGCTGCAGATACAGCGTAATCGCCTGATCGACATCACCCTGGGCGCGATGGATCCGGGCGATATACTCAGTAAAGATCGGATTATTTGGGTCGGCTTTCAGCAGCTCCCCCCACAGCTGCATGGACTGCACATATTTATTCGTCTGAAACAGGGCCGTGGCGACGACAATCCGTGCTTGCTCGTTTTGCGGAAACTCGTTCATGGCGCGGGCGCCCTCAGTCAAGGCCCGCGACCAATCACCAGCCCGTGCCGCAAGCTGGTTTTGCTCCATCGCCCGGTCGAAAATTGCTTGATTGCCAGCCATCTACGAGCCTCCGTAACCACGTATGAAGGATGAAGGAGCCAGGATAAAGACAAGTCTGAGCAGCCAGAGTCGCTCGCTCTTCACCCACTCAGTTTCCATATGATCTGAAGTTGCTATAGCGTTGTTGAATCGTTAGCCGTCGATAATCACCTGCCTCAATCAGCACGCGGCGGCACAGCACCACATCTTGCAGCCGTGAGTGCAGCCGCGGATCGAGCTTGTCGAGATTGCCGTTGGAGGTAATAACCGTCGGCAGCCGTAGGTTATAGCGGTGATTCATGATTTGGAAGAGCTTCTCGCGGGCCCAGGGGGTGGCGCTCTCGGTGCCAAGATCGTCAAGAATCAGCAGCTGGATATTGCGAATCAGCTCAAAGCGCTCGTCATATTCAATCTCCGACGACGGGCCAAAGGTTGAGCGTAGATGGTCGAGGAGATCGGGCACCACGGTGAACATTGTATCGTACTCGCGCCGAATCGCCTCGTTGGCGATCGCGGCCGCCAGATGGGTTTTGCCACAGCCGTAGCCGCCAAACAGAAACAGCCAGCCCTGGGGGTTGCGCGCATACTCCTGACCGAGCACAAAGACCGAGCGCACACCGGGGACATCGGGGTTGAACGAGGCAAAATCTTTATCTTCAAAGGCCTGTAGATTGCTCAGCCGCCGCAGCTCGCTCTGCCGCCGATCCATTTTCTCGCGCAGCTTGCACTCGCACGAGATCAGGTGCCCAAAGTTCGGGTCGCTGATCGGCACATCCAGACAGTAGTAGCCCGCATCGTTGCAGACCGGACAGGCCGGCTCACTCGTTGGGCTCGGCTCGTCCGAAGAAGGCGGCGTATTTGCCGGTAGTGTATTTGCGGAGATCGAAAGATTGCTCAGGTCGATGTGGCGCAGGTTCTTTTCCATCGGCTTCCCACCGTTCTAGTATCCGGCGAATATATCGCCAGTTGCGAATATTGGCCTCAACCGCCGCCCGCATCGCATCTTCAAGCCAGGCGTTCGGGTACTTGACGCTTGCCTCGCGCAGCTCTTCAACCAGCATCGGGGTAAGCAGGCCAATATTTTGTTCGTACAGGGTAAAGAGACTTGGCTGGGCTGGCGGTGACTCGTCAGGTTGCTCCAGCCGGGTGCCGCCATGCCGTTCGACCCAGGTGCGATTGGCGGCGGTGTTGACGAGATACCAGCTGACCGCCCGACCTGCCTCGGCGCTCACCAGATGCAGGAGCGTGCCACGCTCCAGCGCACGGCCCAGGCCCTCTTCCAGCAGCTCGGATACTGGCCGCAGCGGCGAGAGCAGGCGCAGGCTGCGATTTAATGTCTCGTCCGCCAGCAGCCCGTCCCACGAGATGCGCTTGGCCCGCCCGCGCTGCCGGCTGACCACCCAGAACACATGGAGGGTTACTTTAAGCTCGGCCGGGCTGGTGATCACCGGCAAGATATCGGTGAAAAGTTCGGCTGGCAACGGCACCAGATTCTCGGTTGAGAAGCCATTAAATGCCGTCATTGGAATTGCCTCCGTGTGAACCAGCGGGATTATAGTTCCAATGATACCACATGCAATGAGGTGAATGATGCGCGATGGGCGATGGAAATCGCATGGAGTAGCGACGGCGGACAGCGGGTTTTTTCATTATACGCTGTCCCGCCAGATTTATAAATATCGATTAATTAAGTGGCAGTTCTAGCTGCGCTTCAGCATGTCCTCGACCACCGGGGTGAGCTCTTCGACGGTGATCCCGCCCTCGTATTTGTACTGGATCAGGCCATCGGCCCCGACCAGAAACAGCCATGGCTCGCTCTGCAGCCGCCAGGCCCCCATCGCTGGCGCCAGCCTGGGCGGGTTGGCCATCGCCGACTCACCAAAGGGGTACTGATAGACCTCTACGTGGATGAAGTTCATCCGCTCGCCGTAGGTTTTCTGCAGCCCGCTGATCACATTGACGCTGGGGCCGCAGGTGGCGGTTTTGCAGAATCCTGGCGTGGCAAACAAAATTGCCGTCGGCTTGCCACTTTTCAGCGCCTCGTCGACGCTTTGCTGATACAGCGCCGGGTTGGGCTGCAGGTCGGAGGTCAGGGTGCTGAGGTCGGGGTTGGTTTTGGCCGTCGGGGTCTCAACGTCGATCGCCGGGCTGCCCAGCGCCGGGGTCGGGTCGCTGGCCAGCACCTCCAGGCGCAGCCGGCTGATGCTGGGCGCCTGGTTCGGCAGGGTCGCCTCAACCTCAACGCCCCAGGCGCCGGCCCTGGGGAAGTTCGGGTAGGTCACATAGACCGCCACCGGCAAGCCCTGGCCGAAGTAGGTCGCAGCGCTCTCGCCGGCGACCTTGGATTTCTCGGCATCGGTGCCGTCGAGGTAGAAGAAGCGCAGCAGGACTTTGGCCCCCGGCTCGTTGATCGGTGTCCCGTCAACCACCAGGCCGATCGGCAGTCGATTGGCCCCGACCACCAGCGTCGAGGCCGCCAGCGTCGCCTGCACCGTCGGGCTGGCCGCGGTCGGGCTGGCGGTCGTCGTGCCACACGCCGACAGAAATGTCAGACAGCTGATGATTAGCGCTAGCCGTTTGATGATATCCATTAGTATGTTCCTTCTGTGAGATCGGATTACAGATATTTCAGCCTGGATCTACTCATTAACATTGATGGTGAACTGGGCGATGTGGTCGGTGCCATTGAAGTCGGCGTGCACAACCACGTGCCACGCGCCGCCCATCGAGTACAGCCCCTGGGCCTGATAGGTTCCACTGCCTTTGGGCGTCGCCAGTGGGTTGTTCTGGCCCATCGGCATCGCCGGCATCTCTAGCTCAAGGTAGACATCGGCATTGTCGATTGGTTTGCCGGCGGCATCGGTGAGCGTGATCAGCCACGTCTGTTGCTGATTCTGCACCGCCTGCGCCGGCTGCGCCTGCAAATTGATCGTGACGCCATCGACCGTCAGGGTCTGGCCAGTAGCCAGGCTGCCGGCTGATTCGGTCTGGCCGCACGCCGCCAGCGTGAGCGCAAGGATGAGCACGAGAAGAAAACGTCGCATAGGTGGTTCCTCATTCACAACAAAAAACCGCCACCGAAGTGGCGGCGGCTTCGGCAAATGTAGCATAGTTCGGGCTAGAAGATCAAAATCGCGACGATTACCAGCACGACCAGCAGCGCGATCACGGCGTACAAGGTGATCCGCTCGCGGTCGTAGAGCGAAAAGTCACCGCGAATCGTCGGCGGGTCGAAGCCAACCAGATACAGCGTGTGGGTGGCACCGCGCTCGTTGTAGTCAACCTCGGTCACCGGCGTCCCCGAGATGGTCAGCTCAGCGTGGAGCAGGCGGGTCTGCTGGTCGGCATCAACATTTTCGGCGGCCTGGAGCAGCTCGTGGAGCGGCGCGATGGCGTGCCACTTCTGATCGCGCACATCGATCTGGGCCGAGTAGACCTGCTCGGAGCGAGCGCGAATATCGGGCAGCGGCAGGCCAGTCTCATCGTCGGTGTTATCCCAGAGCTTGCCCCAGCGCGACCACATAAATACATCCTCGGTCAGCAGCTGGCCCGAGCCTTTGCAGCGGGCGCAGTCGGCCTGGCCCTCGCCGGAACACTGCGGACAGTCGGCGGTCACCACCCGGCGCTCGCGGGTGCCATCGGGGTTCTCCATCAGGCGTCGCTCTTCGATCAGGCCGCGCCCGTGGCATTTGGCACAGTTGATATCGCCCTTGCCACCGCAGTAGATGCACATCTCGACCCGCTCCGAGTGTGGCACCACCATCTCCTGGGGACGCAGCTCATCGAATGGCTGGGGATCGGGGAGCACGATCTGCCAGACTCCCGGCGGTGAGTGGCGGTCGCTGAGACGGCTGCCCTGGTAGGGCTTCTCACGCGGCTCGGGCGTGGTGCGTGTCTCATAGTAGGCCCGCAGCTCGTAGGTGTAGAAGTTGTAGCTGACAACCTGATCGGGCATAATCGCATTGCCCAGGCTGCGCCGTCGAATAACATTCTGGCTGCTCCAGCCATTGAGCAGGGTGCGCAAAAACGTCATCTCGTGGAGCTGGCGGGCCCAGCTGCGCCCGCGCTGCACAAAATCGTTGGCCAGCTGCTGAACCAGCATCGGCTCGACCGGGTTCTCCAGCCACTCAGCCTCGGCGGTTGAAGCGGCGGCGGTTGTGGCCAGCGCGGCGGTGCGCTCGCCGCCAAGCTGGTCGCGCAGGGCCTGGCGGAGCGCCGCCGCCGCCTGGCCGGCGACCGTGTAGCGTAGATTGGCCTGGGGCGAGAGCAGCCGGCGAATCACCCGCTCGGCGGGCGCGATCGCCTGGTTGAAATCGCTCAGCGGGCGCGGGGTCTGGCCGGGCGGCGGCGGCACCTCGCCGGTCAGCATATGGTAGAGCACCGCCCCGAGCGCATACACATCCAGGGCTGGCGAGCTGGAGTTGGCCTTGAAATCCTGCTCTGGTGGCGCGTAGGCAGTCAGATAGTCGGCCTCTTCGAGCTGTGAGAGATCGGGGCCGTCGCTGCTGAGGGCCAGGCTGAAGTTCGTCAGGAAACCGTGGCGGACCACCGCAGCCTCCTCGGCGCCGATCTGCTCGACCACCACGATCGAGCCGGGCTGCACATCGCGGTGGATGATCCCCTCGGCGTGGACGGTGTCCAGGGCGCGGGCGACCTCGCTAAAGATGCGCACAGCATCGGCGACCGGCAGCGCCCCATCTTCCAAGATCTCTTGTAGCAGACGGCCACCAAGCGGCGGGGTGACGAGGTAGTAGCCGAAGCGATCATCGTGGCCGGCGTCGATAACCGGCAAAATATTGGGGTGCTTCAGACGTGCGCCGAGCCGTGCCGCCTGCTGAAAGCGACTCACCGACACCCAATCCGAACGGCGCAACACATGCACCTCGACCGGGCGATCCAGGGTCAGGTGGCGGGCGCGATAGGTCGTCGCCAGCTCCTCTTGCCCGATCCGCTCCTCAAGGCGGTAATTACGGAGTTCGTGATCATCATCGCGGCGCGGGGCGGGAGCCGCTTTTGCCCGCGAGGCTGAGGCGCTCATCGGCGGCCTCCTTCGCTAAAAACCTTGTACGGGCAGTATAGCATATCGCCGCTGCCTCCAGGAGAAGTTCATGATATTTTAGCACTTTTGTTCGTATTTGTCTATGAACTCAAGCTGCTACACACGGTATGGGCAGAGTCACGCGAGACTACCAGCCCAGACCGGGACGGTGCCCATGGCCTGGATTTACGGCAGGGCTTATGCATTCTCGCTTCAGCCATCGGTTTCCTATGACTCGCCTCCCTTCCGTCCCTCCGCCGGAGGGAAACCCAGGGGGTTTTCATCCCCCTTGGACCCCCTAAAATCGAGTTTGTGGAGGAATCGTGGTTGGTGAACGCACTCCACGAGCGTTCAGAATTGAGAACGCATAAGCCCTGCAATAGGGGGATCGCTTTAAAAGTCGTGGTAAGATTCTGGCTGGATCTGCCTTGACCGCATCACGAGGAGCCGAATGGCCGCTACACCACCTGAAACCGGCGTACTCCGCCGCCTCTATGGGCTGCTGACGCCCTACCGCCGCACGGTGCTGGCCGGCTTCGGCTGCCTGATCATATCCGTGGCCGCCGAGCTGTACCCGCCGCTGGTGTGGCTGCAGGTGATCGATGTCGGCCTCGCGGAGCGCAACTGGAGCTATATCATCTGGCAGCTAGTGCTGCTGGTCGGTGTGTTTGGGATCGGCCAGCTGTTTTCGGCGGTGCGCGGCGTGCTGCTGGAGCGCGCCGGCCAGCAGCTGATGCTCGATCTGCGGATGCGCCTCTACAACAGCCTGCAGCAGCAGTCGGCGGAGTACTTCGCCCAGCAGCGCACCGGGGACCTGATCGCCCGTCTGACCAGCGATGTCGAGAGCATCCACGCGGTACTGGTGCGCGGGACCGACTCGGTCGTCGCCAACGGGCTGCGGGTGGCGGGGGTGGCGATCATCTTCATTGTGCTTCAGCCGGCCCTGGGGCTGCTGGTGCTGCTGCCGATGATCGCGGTGGGCATTCTGCTCTGGCGCTACAACCAGCGGGTGCGCCCGGTCTACCGCGCCGCCCGCCAGCACCTCGGCGGCCTGAGCGCCAAGATCGCCGACAACCTGGCGGGCATCCGGGTGATCCAGGCGTTTGCCCAGGAGCGGCGTGAGTCGGCGGAGCTTGAGCGGCTGGGACGCCAGCTGTACGACGAACAGATTCAGGCGGTCGCGCTGCGCAACCGGATCTTCCCGGCGATTCGCTGGGTCGCCAACTTTGGCAACGTGATCATGCTGGCCGGCGGGGTGTTTTTCATCGTGCGCGGCCAGTTCACCCTCGGCGGGCTGCTGGCCTACCGCGGCTACGGGCGCTACTTCTACGGGCCAATCGATGATCTGGTCAGCATCAACGACCTGCTCCAGCAGGCCTCCGCGTCTGGGCGCCGGATCTTCGAGGTGCTTGATGCGCCGCGATCGATCGCCGACACCGCGGCGAGCCGCCCGCTGCCCGCACCCCTGCGCGGCGAGATTGCGTTCGACAACGTGACGTTTGGCTACGACCCGGCCCACCCGGTGCTCAAAAACCTGAGCCTGCGGATTCGCGCCGGGGAGCGAGTGGCGCTGCTAGGGCCGTCGGGTGCGGGCAAATCAACCCTGCTGGCGCTGGTAGCGCGAACCTACGACCCCGACGGCGGCCAGATTCGGCTTGACGGCCACGATCTGCGCAGCGTGACCCTGGAGTCATTGCGCTCGCAGATGGCCCAGGTGCAGCAGGATACCTATCTCTTCAACACCACGGTGCTGGAGAATCTGCGCTACGGCCGATACCAGGCCAGCGCGGCCGAGGTGGCTGCCGCCGCCCAGGCCGCCAACGCCCACGGCTTTCTCCAGGCCCTGCCCCAGGGCTACCAGACCCTGGTTGGCGAGCGCGGTGTCAAGCTATCGGGCGGGCAGCGCCAGCGGGTGGCCGTGGCCCGCGCCTTTCTGGCCAACCCCCAGCTGCTGCTGCTCGACGAGCCGACCAGCGCCGTCGAGCCCGAGTCCGAGGCGCTGATTCTGACCGCGCTGGAGAATCTCATGCAGGGGCGCACCACCCTGGTAGTGTCGCATCGGCTATCGCTGGCCCGCAGCGCCGACCGGGTGATCATCATCGCCGCCGGGCAGATTGTGGAAGATGGCGCGCCCGATGCGCTGCTGCGCGACCCCGCCAGCCGCTTCAGCGCCATGGTCCAGGCCGACAGCGCGGTTGGGATGGGTGTGCTGGAATAGCCACCGGCTACGGCTGGGCGCCTGAGCTAGGTGGCGACCGACTGTTCGGACTCACGGCTTAGCTCGGCCGCAATTGCGGGGCGGGCAGGAGCGCCAAAGAACAGCCGGAACAGCGCCGGCGCCCCCAGCATCACCCAGACCCCGAGCAGGGCGTAGCGCAGCGCGGCGGCCCAGGTATCCGCGGGCAGAATGGTTTTGAGAGCGGCTCGGAGCACAAACAGGCCGGCCAGCCCGATACCTATTTTGGCGATCTGGATGATGACCGTGCTGCGGACCTTGAACGGGACATAGCGCTGCTGAACGATCAGCGCCAGCAGC
>JACCRK010000202.1 GCA_013813565.1 Herpetosiphonaceae bacterium | reverse complement strand
GGGGGGTGCGGTGCAGCGTCCCCGATCGCCCGCACCCCCATAAACGCGAGGGCCGTGCTGAGACGGCCCGGTACCACCATTCCTGGTATGAGCCGCCACGCGCGGTGTTGCCACGGATCAGCGACGTTTCATCGGCGATACGTGTCTGAAATTACACCTTAGCGGGCATTGACCACGCATCGCTGGTTCGACCCCTGCTGTTACAATTTGGAGGCGCTTGGGTGGTATACTGTCCTGTCCGGGGTTCGCGCTCAAACAATGCTTACTGAGGGCCATCCTAAAGGGGATGGCTACGGGATGAAAGGAAACCGCATGCGGTGTACGAAATTTGGATGGGCGGTCTTGTTGGGCCTCCTAATGATCGTCGGGCTAAGCACAACTCAGGCCCTGCGGGCGCAATCGTCTGCGGCAGCGCCGCGCAGCGCGCTGGCTGAGCCGCTCGGCACATGGTCGCCGGAGTTCGCCCAAGGGATTGAAACTCTGGGCCAGGTCACCGCTATCATCACCACGACCTCCGGCGACCTTTATATCGCCGGAGCTTTCGAGCAGGTGGCCGGCGTGGACGCCCGTGGGATCGCCCGCTGGGATGGCACGCAATGGCTGGCCGTCGCGCCATCCAGGCCCCCTGGTCTGATCATCGATATCGCAATCTATCACGATGAGATCTATGTGGTGACCGATGCGGTCCACCAAACCCAGAGCGCCGGGTTATGGCGCTACAATGGCACAAACCAGCAGTGGACCAAGATCGGGTTTCCGTCCTTTGTAGATACCGAGATGGCCCTCGGCAACATCCGCAACCTGACCGTCTTCAACGATCTGCTGATTGTCGGCGGCTACTTTGAGCTGATGAACGCCCAGACGTTGCCGGGGATTGTCGCCTGGAACGGGACTTCTTTCCAGGCGATCGCACCGCGCCCGACCTTTTTCTACACCGCCGATGTGGTGATCACCCCAACCGGTCTCGTGGTCGCCGGCACCTACCGCGATCCGCAAACCGAGGAGAGCCACAGCTATCTCGGGCGCTGGGACGGGACCGCCTGGTACGAGCTGACCTCGCCCCTGCCCACGGTCACCGAGCTGGCCTGGGAGTCAAACAAGCTCTATATCTTCAACGGCAGCAACGAGATTCAGGCCCTGACCAACACTCAATGGAGCCATGTGAGCACGATCTCGGGCTACAACCCGACCTTCATTGGGGTGATCGGCGGCCGCCCGTACACCCGCACCTGCGACTATACCTGCGGGACGCTGACCCTGCAACGCTGGCAGGGCGATACCCCCGAGACTCTGGGGAGCTATCGTCCCTACGGCCAGGCCTACAACCGCGGTATGACCAGGATCATCGATGGCGTACTGTATGTGGGCGGTGCCAACACCCTGGCCGACGGCAGTAAACACGCGCTCATGCGCTATCACGACGGCACGCTGTCCGGCGTCTTCGGCCGGATCGTGTCGGTCGGCCCGCCCCATGACCTTGCGCTCGATCAGGGCAGGCTCTACATCGTCACCGCTGCGGATTTCACCGGAGCGCTGACCGCCTCCAACGGCATGACCTGGGAGAGCGGGACCTGGACCCGGTGGTGGCCGACGGACCCGCAGCGGCAAACCACGAACCTGCTCAAGCATGTCCGCGTGCTGGCCCATGACGATCTGCTGATCGGCGGCCACAACCTGACGATCAGCCCGACCCAGACCACTGCGCTGGCGCGGAGCACCCAGGGCCAGCTGGCCAACCTCGATCCGCAGCGCCACTGCCAGACCATCTCGACGACGGTCTACAGCGCAAGCAATCTGCTTGGCGTCTGCCAACTGTTCGACAGCCCTAGCCGGGAAATCGCCATCTCCGATGGCACACAGTGGTCGCATTTCGCCGGCTACTGGCTGGCAGACCCAGACGCCGAGGGTTGGATCGACGATATCAGCCAGATTGGCTATCATCAGCGGCTCTATGGCCTGGTGCGCGAGGCCAAGCCGTACAGCACACCTGCGGATAGCTACTATGTGTATGCCTGGTCAGACGATGGATGGGCTATCGTCACGATCGAGAACGCGCCAATGCGCGCGCTGGCCCAGGCCTCTGGCGACCTGTATGTGGCGAATGCCAACCTGTATCGCGCTATCGGGAATGGCTTTGAACCGATCGCGACCACCGACGGCACGATCCGCACAATCCTGGTCAAGGATGATCGGATCTGGATTGGCGGTGAGTTTAGCCAGGTGAACGGCGTTGCCGCCAACAACATCGCACAGTGGGATGGCCTGGCCTGGCACGCGCTGGGCGAAGGTACGAACGGCCGGGTCGCCAAGCTGGACTATGATTCGGGCATGCTGGCGGTCGGCGGCTTCTTCACCCGCGCCGGCGGCGTCCGCGCCAATGGCATCAGCCTGTGGCAAGATCAGGCGGTGCTTGAACCGGCCGCTACGATCTTTCTTCCCTCTATCTCACGCTAGGTTCACTTGAAAAGGGTTTAATCCAGCCCACGACGTGACATACTTAAACCCTTTTCAGTGGTCTCTTTCTGTGGGTTTAGCGATGTGGAAGAACACCACCCTGAATGGCGAGAATCGCCGCCTGGGTCCGATCGGTCACGGCCAGCTTGGCCAGGATCACGCTCACATAATTGCGGACCGTGCCATCGGAAAGCTGGAGGTCATCGGCGATCTGGGCGTTGCTCATCCCGGCGACGATGCGCTGAAGGATGGCGTACTCGCGGGCTGAAAGCTGTTCGCTCACCAGGGTCGACGGCGGTGGCTGAATAATCTGCTTGAACAACGCCCCGGCCACCGCCGAGTCCACGTAGGTCCGGCCGTCCATGGTGCCACGCACCGCGCTCAGCAGGTCTTCGCGGGGGGAATCTTTCAGCAGATAGCCATCCGCGCCGGCCCGGATCGCCTCGATCACCCAGGGGTCATCGGTGTAGGTGGTCAGGATGAGGATTTTGGCCTGCGGGACATGCTGGCAGATCTGGCGGGTCGCCTCGATCCCACTCATTCCTGGCATCTTCAGATCCATCAGCACAAGGTCGGGGCGCAGCTCGCTGGCCAGGGCCACGGCGTCGGCGCCATCGCGGGCGCTGCCCACAATCGTGATATCCGGCTCCAGGGCCAGCAGCATGGCCAGCCCTTCGCGCGTAATCTCCTGATCATCACAAATGAGGATTCGGATCACAGTCCACCTCCCGGTATTCGGGGAATGTTCACCTCGATGCGGGTGCCGGCGCCGGGCGTGCTGTCCAGGCTGAGCTGTGCCCCGAGCAGCAGGGCCCGCTCACGCATCCCGGCGATGCCGTAGTGGCCGGGCTGGGCGGTTTGGCGAGGGTCGAAGCCGACGCCATCGTCGCGCACCAGCAGCGTGATTGCCTTGGGGGCAATCTTCAGGTCGAGACTCAGCGTGGTGGCCTGCGCGTGGATGGTGGCGTTGGCGATCGCCTCCTGGGCGATGCGATACACTCCCTGCTCGACCTCGGGGCCGAGCTGCGGCATGATCTCGGGCAGGTGGATCTGTAGCCGGAGATTGGCCGCCGCCGCCGCCGACTCGGCCATGGTTTTCACGGCCAGCCCCAGGCCGAGGTCATCAAGCGGGCTGACCCGCAGCGCGCCAAGGGCCCGGCGGGTCTCATGCAGGCCCGTGCGGGCGGTGCCGAGAGCGGTGTTAAGCATTGTCCTGGCGGTGGCGGGGTCGACGGTCCAGTAGGCCTTGATGGTTTCCAGCTGCACGGTCAGGCCGCTAAGGGTGTGGGCCAGGGTGTCGTGGAGCTCGCGGGCGACCCGGTTGCGCTCACGGCTGATCGTCAGCCGCTCCTGGGTGCTGGCGTAGCCCTGGAGCTGCCGGTTGGCCTCCATCAGCTCGCTGCGCTGCAGGTTGAGTCGATCGGTGAGCACCGAGATGCAGTAGCCAAACAGCAGCAGCGTGATCGACTGAAGCACCAGGGCGCCGATCATATTCCCAAGGCCGTGACGATCGAGGTTGGTGACGATCGTCAGGCCCGCCGTGCCCAGGACGTAGCCGACCACATGCCGCCAGCGATAATACCAGGCGACCAGCACCAGCCCCACGCAGATCGAGGGCAACAGGCGCAGGCTGATCAAGCCCTCCTGGGCGATGATCGGCCCGACCAGCGGATTGGGCAGGATGAGGCTATCCAGCATGATCGGCCCAACCGACATCGCGCCAATCACCAGCGGCAGGAATGCCGCGCCCAGCCGTCGCTGCATGCGGTGCCAGCGGATGAGCGCCAGCACGCTCGTGGCGATGGCGATATGCCCGATGTAGTAGCTGTTGGGCAGCCCTCCGGTGCCCGTCCGCCGGCTGACAAAGATTTGATCCAGCACGATCAGCATGGCGAAATACAGGACCCACAGCAGGGTTGTGATCTGCAGAAGCTGGCGCAGGCTGGGCGTCATCAGCCCGCCCTCGGCGGGTGGCTGGCGGCGCGGGTCAGCCGCTGGCATAATCATCGCTTCGGTCGACAGATGAAGAAGCAAGTTGGTGGGCATGCGAAACCTCGTCAGGTGGCACTGCGGGTGGGCAGCGCGGTGATTGGTGCATTTGAAAATCCTATCACGGCTTAAGGGCAGCCGCCTAGTGCCGATCATCACCTCAAACGGGCGAATTCAGGTGACATATGTCATCTGAATTCTCTTTAAAACCTATGACATGCGACACTACCCTGAGATCACCTCGTTCTGGTAGGATACCTGTCAATTACCATCAGTTCAAGTCTGATCCACCATGCAGCCTGGCTGTATTCCATTTTTTAGCAGCAGGCACGCTGCCGCTGTGCGTTGTAGCCCTATGATTTGCCCTGGGAGGCCTCCATGTTTCATCGTTCTCGCCGCCTTCGCGCGCTGCGCCTGAGCCTGCTTGCTGTCGTCGCCTGCCTGATCCTGCCCCTGGTGCTGGGTGGCGCCACGCCGTCGGATGCGCCCGAGGCGGTCGTGGAGCGGGCCTGGCAGCTCGCCACCGCCAGTGGCAGCTACCGCTACAACGCCTCGATCGAGCAGACCTCCTACCCGGCGCTTGCGCTCACCAGCTCCGGACGGGCGCCCAGGGTTGAGCGGGTCGGGCTGGAGGGTTCGATCGATACGCCTAACAAGGCCCTGGAGCTGCGCCTGTGGAGCGGGGTGGATCGTAGCCCGGCCAGGGCGCAGTCGCTGCGCATGGTCGATGGACGGGTGGAGCAACGCCAGGGCCTGGGAAGCTGGCAGCCGGCCGACACCCAGAGCATCAATGGGATCGCGCCGGGCGGCAATCTGCTAAGCTTTTTGAGCGGCGCCCGCGACTTTGTGCTGCTGGGCAGCGATACCCGCCAGTTCGATTCCGCCAGCGGGTCCGCGCTCAACCTGACTCTCAGCTACCGCCACTATCGCTTCACCCTCGATGGCCCCAAGCTGGCCGATACGCTCAGCGCCCAGATCGAGGCCCAGTACCGCGCCAGCCACACGATCCCCGTCGGCGCCGCAGTCGATTTCGGGGCGGCCTACCGCCAGATGGGCGGCCAGGGCGAGGTCTGGATCGACCAGGATGGCCTGCCGCGCCGCCTGACGCTTCAGCTGGAGTTCCCGCCGCAGGGCCAGCAGGGCCGCTCGTCATCGACGCTGACCGCCGACTACACCGACTTCGATCGCGCCCGGCTGGCCCTGGCGTCAACCAGCCTGATCGAAAATCCTGTCGGCTGGATGACGTTTCGCCTGGAAAACAACGCCACCGCGCTGCGCCAGCTCGGCTTTAACCTGGGCGTGTGGTCGATTCTGATCCTGTTGCTGGTCGGCTGGATGCGCCAGCTGCGCGACCGCAAGGTTCACGCCTTCACGGTGGGCGTTGTGATCGCCTCCATGGTGTTCGCGCAGCTCTTGACGGCCCAGTCGGTCAGTGTCTTCGCCGCCGAACAGCAGGCGCTACAGGCCACCAGCGCGCAGCAGCAGCAAGACGCTGACCGGGCCGCCGCCGCCCTGTCCGCCGCAACCGAGAACACTGCGGACCCGCACCAGGACCCGCGCGCCGCCGCGCCCGCACTGCCGCCGGTCGGCCTCACGGTCAGGCCGCCAACCGCCCTCGCCGCCCCCACGGATATTACTGACGACACCGACACTGATGGCGATGGCCTCAGCGACGGCGACGAGGCGATCTGGGGCAGCTGTCCCAGCGCCACCTCGACCGCCGCCGCCTGCGAGGATGTGGCCGACTCGATCGACACTGATGGCGACGGCCTCGGCGACGGGATTGAAGTCACCGGCCTGGGAACGCTGCCGAGCACCTGGGACAGCGACAACGATCTGATCACCGATACGCTGGAGATCAACGGCTTCCGGCTGAATGGGCTGACCTGGTATCTCAACCCGAACGCGGCTGACACCAACCACGATGGCCTGATCGACTCGCTGGAGTGTTCGCCGTGGCTGCCTGGCGCGACCGACTTTAATCCAGCCGCCGCCTGCCCCGACACCGATGGCGACGGCACCCCCGACGTCTGGGATGACGACAACGATAATGACGGTGTGCCGGACGCGATCGATCTCAACGCCAACACCAGCTCGCCAGTCTACACCAACGCCCAGCCGCTGGCCTTGACGATCAGCGACCTCCAGCCCGACACCCCGGTCTTTGTCGATCTGCAGCTGCGGCCAACCGATGTGGCCCAGCTCAACTACATCGGCAGCGTGCTCGACTGGCCGACCGGCGACACCGCGGGCCAGATCAAACGCCGGCTGGATACGACGTTTGCCTCCACCGCCAACCCCGAGCTGGTCTCCAGCGATGCCAACGCCGCCAACGGCGACCTGCGGCTGGTGCCGCTGCTGGAGATCAGCGTGCCCTACCAGAGCGGCCACTACGCCAACCTGCCGGTCAAAGCGGCCTACCAGAATGTTGTCCGCACCCCGGCCATGCGCGTTGATGAGTGGCTGGACACAACCGAGCTTGACCCCTACAGCATCACCGTGCGCGACGCCGACGCCACCTCGGGCGATCTGGTGATCTATGTGCCGCTCAGCGCGGTGGCCGACGAGGACACCGGCATGCGGGCCGCCTTTGCCGCCCGGATGCTCTACTGGCCGGGCCAGACCACCAGCGGCGGCGTGGTCAACTGGGGCAGCGCCCAGGAGTATCGCGTCGTCTGGATGGTCCAGATGATCACCGATTCCTGCGCCGACGAGGGCGACCTGAGCACCTGCGCGGATACGCTGACCGTCATCCACACCTACCGCGAGGACTGGCGGCTGGCGGGCATGACCGTGCGCGAGGACCACGGGCTGGCGATCAACATCCTGTACGAGGATCCGGCCCAGGAAAGCGCCGCCGAGCAGGCCGCGGACAACGACCTCTGGCCGGCGGCCTGGAATCTGAACAACATCTGGCTGCGCAGCCGCGACTGCGAGGTGCTCATCGGCAGCACCTGCCAGGGCAACGGTGTGCGCGATGTGAACCTCGCCACGATGGAAAGCCGCCTCGACAGCTGGTCGGGCAACACCGACGCCATCGAGGCGATCAGCCGATCCTATCTCCATCAGGGCTACCTCAGCCACGTGATGATGACCGACACCCTGAGCCTGCTCGACGCGAACTTCAGCGTTGCCAACGAGCCGCTGCTGCTGTTTGCCTCGGAGCAGACCCACCGCACCGGCAGCCTGGCAGCGGCGACGATCAACGGCGGCAGCCTGGGCATTCCGATGGACGCCGCCAACGCCCCCGAGGTAGTCCAGGGATCGCTGAGCTGGGCGCGCTACCAGTACAGCGCGGCGGGCGGCTGGCAGAACTACGACTCGGTCGATGACCTCAATCGGCTGGCGCTTGAGCTGGCGGACGAGGCCTACTTCCAGCCCGCCGACAGCAGCGCCGCCAGCCAGTACGAGGCCGATGGCAAGACTATCATGACCCAGGCCTACTACAGCGCGCTGCTCACCAGCGTCTCCGGGCAGCTGGAGCTTGATGGCGCCAGCATGTTTGTCCCTAGCATCGACCCGAACGCCGTCGAAGAAGACTACTACGAGGCCGCCTGGCCCTCGTCCATCACGCCCGGCGCGACCTACACGGCCTTTGCGGTGGGCCAGATGCTGTTCGGGGGCAGCTTTTCGACGATCGGCCAGCGCTTTAGCAACCCGCAGACAACCGCCAGCTTTAAAAATCTCGCGGGCTTTAAGTTTGGCTCGAATGGGCTGATGGTAGCGACCATCTCAGCCACGGTTGTGGGCGGATCGCTGTTCGCCGCCGGGTATTTCAGCGGCGATGAAGCGCTGCAAAATGTCGGTGAGACCATCCTGAGCGCGACCACGGTGGTGGTCTCGACCGTCTGGGCGGCCAATATGATCTATGGCATGACCACGCTGCAAAAGGCCTCGACCGTGGCGATGCGCCTGGATGATATGGCCGGGATCGCCCGCGCCAACCGCGGTGTCGGGGCCGCCGGGCTGGTGCTCGCGCTCTCATTTACCTGGGGCTTCTTCCTGTTCAACGCCGGGCAGGGCGGCTACCTGGGCAGCAGCGGCAGCATCGAGTTCAACACCGCGCTGGCCTTCGCCATCGCCACCACGATTGTGGCGCTGATCTTCTTCATCATCGATATTATCCCGATCATTGGGCCGATTATCATCTCGCTGATCTACATCACCGATGGCCTGATCACGCTGTTCTGCAATGACTGCAAGGGCATCCAGACGCTCATGACCGAGGGCATCGCCACCTTGCTCTATGATGTGGACACTGTGGTTGAGGGCTTTAATGCGACGGATCGGCTTGACTACACCTTTGACGGGATCACGTTTGTCGATGACGAGGCTGGCTTTACCTCCGACCAGGGCCTCACCTTCACGATGGCCGTGACCAGCACGATTCGCCGCCACGACAATGTCAGCGACGCCGCCGCCAAGCAGACGACGCTGCGCTACTTTATGCAAAAAACCGCCGCCGAGCATCACGCCGATATCGGCCCTGGCGATATGAAAAACGAGTGGTACACCGTCTCCGGGCCGCGCGTCCAGACCAAAACCACCAGCACATGGTCCGGCGATCCGGTCTGGCTGGCGGATATCGGCGCCGGCATCAACCGCTCGCTGGAGGGGCACCTGTACTTTACCGAGGCCTACGCGCTGCCCTATCGCGGCTGCTGGCTGGCCTTCGGCATCAATGCCAACTGCAACAACTGGGAGTCGATGAATGGCTCGTGGTCCAGCGATGTGGGCCAGCACCAGATTTTTGACATCCTGCCCGCCACGATCAGCGAGTTCTACAATCTGGACTGGAGTGACGATGCCGACCTGCGCTTCCCGGCCAATCTCGACCACGACGGCGACGGCCTGACCAGCAGCACCGATCCGGATGATGGCACCTGGGATGCCGACGGCGATGAGCTTTCCGACTACTACGAGCTCACCAACGGCCTCAATCCGCGCAGCAACGACACCGACGGCGACGGGCTCGACGATGGGATTGAGGTGCGCCGCGGGCTGAATCCCTTCAACGGCGACGGCGACGACGATGGCCTGAGCGACCGCGAGGAGTGGGAGGGCTGGCGCGTCGCCTACCAGGTGATCGCCAACACCCCGCGCTATACCTGGGTCTGGCCCGACGCCTACAGCCCCGATGGCGATTCTGATGGCCTGACCGACCAGGAAGAGTTTTTCTATGGCTTTCACCCGGCGGCGGCGACCGACTCCAACGCCATCCTCAACACGATCACCTTTGCCGACAGCACGATCAGCGAGGGCAACGCGCCGCTGCTGCTGCTGCGGATGGAGGACCAGGCCGGCAGCCAGATCGTTGCCGACCACGCCGGCGACAATCGGCTGGTGGCCTGCGATCAGCCCAGCACCTGCCCCACGGCGGGGGCACTGGGCCGCTATGGCAGCGCCCTGAGCTTCGATGGCAGCAGCGACTACCTGGCGGTTGAGCAGACGCTGAGTCTGAGTACATTTACCGAGGCGGCCTGGATCTACCCGACCAGCACCGACACGGGCTTCCACACCATCCTGGGCTACCAGCCAAGCAACGCCTGGCAGCGCGCACCCAGCCTGTATGTGTTTGATCGGACCAAGATCCACGCCTCGTTTGGCACCGGCAGCGCCCACGTCACCCTGACCACCGGCTCGGTGCTGAACGCCGGCGACTGGAACCATGTGGCGGCGACGTTTGACGGCAGCACGTACAGCATCTATGTCAATGGCGTTGAATCCGCCAGCCTGACGACCAGCAAGGTGCCCTATCCGGTCACCCGGCTCCAGATCGGCCGCTCGGACACCTATTTCCAGGGCCGGCTGGACGATGTGGCGGTCTACGACTACGCGCTATCGACCAGCCAGATCGGTGCGCTGATGCAGGGCGCGTACAACCCCAACGACTATGTGGTGACCAGCGGCGATCCGATCGACACCGATCTGACGCTCAACAACAACAGCGCCAGCTGGCCCGCCGCCGTGACCTACTACGGCCAGCTCGATGCCAGCTTCGACGGCTACAGCGAGACAGCACCCTACGCCCGCTTCAAGTTCGACGAATCCGGCGGCGCGGACACCTTCGCCAACGCTCAGTCGAGCAGCACACCGGCCACCTGCTCGTCCTGCCCGACCAGCGGCGTGCCCGGCTACCGCAACGGCGCCATCGAGATGGACGGCGATGACGATATCGTCGATCTCGCAGCCGCGATGGCGGCGGCGCCGGCCAGCGAGTTCACCACCAGCACCGCGTTTGGCATGTGGATCTACCCGACCAGCAGCGCGAACAAGCAGCAGATCTATGTGCTTGAGCATGATGATATCTCGCTCAAGCCCTCGTGGTCTTTCCTGGAGTACAACGGCGCCAGCCAAAGCCTGACCGTCAGCGGCCGGATCATCGGCACGGATACCTCGAAGGATCTCAACAGCCCGACCAACAGTGTGCCGCTCAACCAGTGGAGCCATGTGCTGGTAAGCTATGACTGGGTCAGCTTTGTCGGCTATATCTATATCAATGGTGCGCTGGCCGCCCACGGCAACATGACCACCATGATTCGATTGTTGGAGCCGGCGCGCAAGCTCAACCTGGGCGACGCCCGCGCCACCAGCACCTACCGATCGTTTGGCGGCACCATCGACGATGTTGTGATCTACAGCGACGCGCAGATCACGGCCGAGGATGCCGCGCTGATCATGCAGGAGCAGGACCCGCAGCGCCCGATACTGCCGCCAAGCGAGGTATACAGCGTGCCCGCGCTAAGCGCCCAGGGGCTCAGCAGCCGCTTCACCATTCCCGCCGCCAGCACGTCGGGGGCCTACGAGCACACCCAGGCAGCAGCGGCGGCTCTCGACATTGACGATGAGTACGCCTTCACCGCCAACCCGCTGATCCGCGCCCACTTCGATGAGCCGGGCTGGAGCTCGGTCTACGCCAGCACCGGCAGCACCGCGCTGACCTGCCGCGATATCTGCCCCTCGACCGCCACCGATTTCGCCGGCCTGGCCGCCGTCTTCGCCGGCTCCAACCAGTCGCTGAGCGCCCCGGTGGCGCTGACGGTCGCGCCCTGGACCGTCGGCCTATGGGTCAAGCCTTGGAGCGCCGACAGCACCAACAAGCGGGCGATCTTCGGCCAGCGCAACAGCACCAGCGGCTTCCCCAGCCTCTTCATCACCACCAACCAGCGGCTGGGCCTGGGCGTCTACACCAGCGGCGGCTGGCAGGAGTTCTATCCGTCCACCGCCACGGTGCGCGTGGCGGCGTGGCAGCAGATCACGCTGACCTACAACGGCAGCGCGACGTTTAAGATCTATGTCGATGGTTTGCTCTATGGCACGGTGACGGCCACGCCCAGCAGCATCCCCACAACCATGTATCTTGGCGAGATCGGGACTGGCTACAGTATGTTCCAGGGCCGGCTGGACAACTTCACCCTGTACAACGCGGAGTTCACGCTTGGCCAGGTCCAGGCGCTGAGCAGCCTGACCGACCTTTCGCTCCACGCCCGCTACACCTTCGATGATCCGCCGGGCGACACGACCTTCACCGATCTGGCCGGGCTGATGGGCGATGCCAGCTGCGCTTCATGTCCGACCCTGGGCTACGCCGGGCAGGTCGGCCAGGCGGCGCTGTTCGACGGCAACGATCTAATCACCACCAACAACGTCCCCAAATTCTGGGACGACACCTCGACCAGCTTCAGCCTGGTCGGCTGGATGCGGGTGGAAAGCGGCAAAGTCATCGAGTCGCTCGCTACCAAGCCGCACTTTACGCTCTGGCACAACCGGGTGGGGGTTGGCTCCGGCGCTGAGATCCAGTGGTTGAGCCGTTCGGCGGACGGCTACGCCGGCGCTAACTCAGCGACCTGGGAGCTGCAGCCGATCACCGAGTGGGTGCATATCGCGGTGGTCTTCGATGCGGCCAGCACCAACGATCGGCTGTATATCAATGGTGTGGCGACAAGCCAGTCGTGGTCAACCTATACCGGCGGCTATAACACGAATTTCCCGCTGCGGATTGGCGACGAGCTGATCGGCTACCTCGATGATTTGAGCCTCTACCAGCGGGTGCTCGACAGCAGCGAGGTCGCGGCGCTCTACGCACACACTGCGCCCGAGCTGGCGCTCCAGTTCGAGGAAAGCTACACCGCCGCCAGCTTTGCCGACTCATCGGTCAACGGCTACTCCGGCACGGCAGTGGGCGCCCAAAGCGGCAACCTGGGGCGCGTTGGCAACGGGCTTACGCTGAATGGGGCCAGCTATGTCGAGCTCACGGGCGCCACGGCGCTTGAGGAATCGTCCAGCAGCGGCACGACGATTATGGCCTGGGTCAACCCAGAGCAGACCGGCGGCGAGCAGACGATCTACGCAACCTACAGCGGGGCCGGCCGAGGCCTGCGGATGTCGATTACGAGTGATGGCTATCTCCGCTACGGCAATGGCTTCACCGCACTCAGCACCAGCCCGGTGGCGTTCGGCACCTGGTCGCACGTCGCGGCGGTGCTGCGCGATCAGAACCATGTAACCTTCTATATCAATGGCAGCTATGCCGGGAGCAGCTTCCTGGGTTCGCCGATTACGACCGATACCGATGGCATCGTCACCGTTGGGGTGCGCCGCGTGTCCAGCACCGCCCGCACCGCCTACTACACGGGCGAGATCGATGAGCTGATGGCCTACGCCCGTGCGCTGACTGGCTCCGAGGTCAAAGCCACGTACACCACCCAGTTCCGCTCGTTCCGCAAGGAGCACACCGCCCGCCTGACCGTCGATGCCGACGCGCCGGTGGTGAGCCTGGTTTCCAGCGCCACCCACTGGGCCAACGCCGATTTTCAGCTGACCGTCGCCACCACCGACACCACCTCGGGCATCTGGGCCTTCGACTACAGCGTGCGCGGCCCCGACGGCGTGGACCGCAGCGGCCAGTCCGCCCAGCCGTGCGCCGACAGCGTGGGGACCAACCTCTGGTGTCTGCCAATCGATCCCGCCACCCTCGGCGGCGCGGGAGCCTATGACTTCCAGTTCCGGGCGGTCGATAGTGTTGGCAACCAGACCACCACGGCCAGCCACACGATCTACGTCGATGACGCTGGTCCCCAGGTGTCCTCCAGCTACAGTGGAACCTGGCTGGTGCCCGCCGCCGCTGCGGACCAGAAGCTAGCCTGGAGCGTCACCCTGGCTGGCGCGATCAGCGACCCGGCGATTGCGCTCGCTGGCGGCGGGACCATCGCCGGCGCCGGTGTCGATCCGGACTCGGTCCAGGTCGCGCTGATCGATGCTGCCAGCAACAGCGTCAGCAGCCGAACGTTCCTGGCCACGGTCTCCGGCAATACCTGGACGGTCGACTATCGCATTCTCGGCCAGCGGCCAACCGGCCTCTACACGCTGCAGGTGTCCGCCGCCGATCTGCTGGGCAACCAGACCGCCGGCGCCAATGTCGGCACGGTGCTGTTCGACCTCCAGCCGCCGTCGATTGAGCTTGACGAGCGCACGCTGCCAGAAAACTCGATGGGCCCCGGCACCCTGCGCGGCACCATCCGCGAGCCGCTGCTGCCCGGCGGAGCGGTGGCCGCCTTCCACTTTGCCGAGGGAGCCGGCGCGACGACCTTCGCCGGCAGCGCCAGGACCGATCTCAGCGCCAGCTGCGGGGTGCCCGCGCCGGTGGGCGACTGCCCAACGACGACCAGCGGCCTGTTTGGCGCGGCGCTGCAGTTCAGCGCCGCCACCAGCACCCGGATCACGGTCCCCGCCACCACGACGCTCGATCTGAGCGCCGGGACGCTGAGCGCCTGGATCAGGCCGACCTGGACCGCCGGCAGCAATGGCTACAACCCGGCCATCCTGGCGCTCCGCAGCGCCGGCGGCACCCGCTACAGCTGGCACCTGCGCGACAACTACAGCCACCTGGATATCTACAATGGCGCCACAGTGGGCGCGGCGGCGGTCTCAATCTCGCCCAACCAGTGGACCCACGTGGCTGTGGTGCAGGCCGGCAGCCGCTGGACGGCCTACGTCAATGGCGTCGAGGTCGGCGGGGCCGATCAGGCCTTTGGCAGCGCCACTGGTCTGCCGCTTACCATTGGCGCGGCAACCGGCAGCCTTGAAGTCTTCACCGGCGCCATCGACGAGGTGCTGATCTTTGATCGGGTGCTTGATCCCAGCGAGATCTACAAGCTGGCCCAGCGCGATATCGCCGGCCTGAGCGCGGTCGAGGTCTGGCTGGAGCCGTTCGACTTCGACAGCCCGCCCGATCGGACCGTTGAAAATCCAGCCGCCGACTGGACCGCCGCCACGCTCGCCGCCACCAGCAGCGGCGAGGCCAGCTGGAGCTACGCTGTGCCCGCCGATCTGGAGCAGTTCTATCAGGTCAATCTGCGTGGCAGCGACCTGGCGGGCAACGTGAAAGCTGCCGGATCGGTCTGGCGCGGGGCGATTGACACCCGTGCGCCGCGCCTCAGCGTCGCGGCGGCCCACGTCGGCGGCATGCTGACCGGTCATACCGAGTACACGATCATCGTCGATGAGCTGTTTATGGATCTGGCGACCCTGGCGCACCCGGCCTGCGCCAGCACCACAAGCAACTACGAGTACCACGATAATCCGCCGCTGCCGCAGCGGCTGGAGCTGCTGTGCGCGACCGCCACCATCGAGGCCGACGCGCAGGAATTCAGCATCTGCGACTACAGCGACCAATGCACCACGGTTATGGCCGCGCCCGCCAGCGTCGATCTCAGCGAGGTGGCCATCGACCACCCGGCTGACAACAACGTTGTCAAAGGCAGCGGGTCGCTGCTGGTGAGCGGACGGGGCTTCGTCAGCGCCGGCGCCATCAAGCAGATTGGGTTGACCATCGCCGGGGCGGAGATCGCGCAGTGGAGCTATCCCGAGGCCGGGGCCACGGCGGCGGCCTCCTGGGCCGAAAGCTGGACCCCGCCAGCCCCCGGCAGCTATCTCGCCGAGGTTGCGCTGACCGACTGGAGCGGGCGTAGCTTCACCGACACGGCGACGTTCCTGGTGTCCGACGCCCCGCTGCCCGGCGGCGTGCGCGATAATCTGGCGCTCTGGCTCGATGCCGGCGAGGGCCTGGCCGCCACGAATGGTGCAGCCGTAACGACATGGGCTGATCAGGCCCAGGGCTGGACGGCGCAACACACCAGCGATCTGACGCCGACCCTCGCCAGCGCCGCCATCAACTTCAACCCGGCGGTGCGGTTTGGCGCCAGCGGCATCAGCGAGCTGAGCTTTGGCCCGAATGTGGTGACGGCGCCCGCCGGAAGCAGCGGCATGACGATCTTCGCCGTGGCCGACCCGACGGCGGCGACCGGCACCCGCGCGCTGCTGGATGTTGGCAGCTTTGGCGGCGCCGGCTACGGGCTGGCCCTCAGCGCCGATACGGCCTTGGCCTATGTCCCGGCCGCGAACAGCGGCACCAGCGGCCAGCCGATCCAGGGCGCCGGCAGTGCGGCGCCCGCCCTGCTGACCTACGCGGTTACGTTTGGTTCCGGCAGCAGTTTGGCGCTCAACGGCGGCGCGCTGGCCAGCGCCAGCAACACCGGCCTGACGCAGCTCGACGCGGGCAACCTCGCCCACAGCGCCAGCCATCAGGCCGCCAGCGGGCCGCTGACCCTTGGCCGCCGGGCCAGCGATCCGGCCGGCACCAACGCCTTCACCGGCGATCTGGCGGAAGTGATCATCTACACTGGCACGCTGAGCCTGGCCGAGCGCCGCCAGGTCGAGTCCTATCTGGCCCTGAAGTACGGCCTGACCCTGAGCGACGCCACGCAGCCGCTGAGCTACACCAGCGCCGCAAACAGCGCCGTGATCTGGGATCCCGCCGCGCAGGGCAGCTTCGTCCACGACGTCGCCGGGATCGGGCGCGACGATACGAGCGGCCTCGATCAGCGGATGTCGCGCAGCGTCACCAGCGCGGACATCCTGACCATCGCCCACGGAACCCCGGCGGCGCCGGCCAGCTTCAGCGCCAACCAGAGCTTCCTGCTGTGGGCCAACAACAACCTGTCGGCCACCAGTCTAGTCACAACCACCCAGGGCACGCTCAGCTTCCAGCGCCTGGCCCGGAGCTGGCAGGTCCGCGAGCACGGCACCGTCGGCCTGGCCACCCTGGCCTTTGATCTGGCAGCCATCTCCAGCACCCCGATCAAGGTCTGGCTGGCGGTCAGCAGCGACCCCGCCTTCAGCACCTTCACGCTGATCCCCGGCACCGTCGAGGGCGGCCAGGCCCGCTTCAGCCGCGATCTGGCCGATGGCGAGTATGTCACCCTGGCGATCAATCGGCGCGAGCTGCTGACCGTTGGCGTCACCGGGACTGGCGCGGGCGTGGTTTCGAGCGTGCCCGTTGGCCTGCGCTGCACCACCGGGGACCCTGGTGAATGTAGCGCCCGCTTCGACTATCGCCAGCTCGTCACCTTGACCGCCACCCCGAACACCGGGTCGAGCTTCAGCGGCTGGAGTGGGGCCTGTGGCGGCAACGGAACCTGCGTCGTCACCGCGGACACGCTCGGGCCGATCACGGCCACCTTTACCCTGAACTCGTACCCGGTCAACGTCAGCCTGCCCGGCACCGGGCTGGGCACGGTCAGCAGTCCGGCCGGAATCAGCTGCGGCGACGGCCCCACCGACTGTGCCGAGACCCTCACCTACGGCACCGTCATTACGCTGACCGCAACCCCGCACGTAGGTTCGACGTTTGCCGGCTGGAGCGGCGCGTGCAGCGGCACCAACGCCTGTGTCCTCACCGTCGGCCTGTCCAATGGGATCGACGCGAACTTCAGCAACCCCGCCGGCGCACCACTCGGCGGAGTCGCCTGGCCGGTCCCCGGCCGGGTCGAGTTCGAGCGCTACAACACCGGCGGCGAGGGTGTATCCTGGCATGACAATGGCAACGTGCCCGCCACAACGCCCTCGCTCGACACCGATGGAACAACGTCGCTCTCGGCAGTCGCCTGGGGAGAGTGGGTCAAGTACACCGTCAATGTGGCCAGCGACGGGCTGTATCGGCTTGATGTGCGGTCGGCGAATCCGCTCAACGCCGGCTATTACTCGGTCCTGGTCGACGGCCAGCCGGTGGCCGAGAACCTCCAGGCCCCGAAAACCACCAGCTGGAGCAGCTACGCGACCATCAGCACCAATGGCATTGCGCTCACGGCGGGCGAGCACGTCATCACCTTCGCCTGGCATGGCGTGGGCTGGCGGACAGCGAAGCTGACCGGCAATTTCAACTGGTTCGATCTCAGCCGGATTGCGGAGTTGACGGTCGCCACGGCGGGAACCGGCCAGGGCCGAGTCGCCAGCAGCCCCGAGTACCCGCTTGCGGGTGTGATCGACTGTGGCTCCCTGGCGGCGGGCGGCGCTCCCACCGGCACTTGCCAGACATTCTTCCCCCTCGACACGCTGGTGACGCTGGCCGCGACACCGAGCGCCGGATCAGCGTTCACCGGCTGGAGCGGCGGCGGCTGCGCTGGGACCGGATCGTGCGCGGTCGCCATGGATCAGGCGCAAAGCGTCAGCGCAACCTTTAGCCTGAACAGCTATCCGCTGACAGTGGTCAAAAACGGCCCGGCCAGCGGCACCGTCACCAGCGACGCCGGCATCGACTGTGGCGCCGACTGCGCCGAAACGCTGCTCTACGGCAGCTCTGTGATCCTGACCGCCACGCCCGCCGCCGGGGCGGAGTTCCAGGGCTGGGGCGGGGCCTGCGATGGCAGCGAGGAGTGCGTCGTCACCATCGACGAGATCAACGATGTCACCGCGACCTTCAACTACCGCCACAACCTGAGCGTTACCGTCGACGGAGCCGGCAGCGGCAAGGTTGCCACATCCAGTGGACTGCTGTGCGACGCTGAATGCAACACGTTGATCTTTCAAAGCCAGGTTGTCACCCTGACCGCCAGCCCGGATCCCGGCTCGACCTTCAGCGGCTGGGGCGGGGCCTGCGGCCCAGGGGGCACCCCGACCGGCGCGTGTGTGATCACGGTCGCTGCCGCCACCGAGGTCTCGGCCACATTTACCATCAGCGTGTACGACCTGGAGGTGGCGCTTGAAGGCCCGCCGGGCGCCACCGTCACCATCAATCCAGGCGCCATCACGTGTGCCGCCGACTGCACCACTCAGTTCAGCCACGGCAGCCGGGTCAGCCTGTCGGTCACCACTCCGGCTGGCATCGAGTTCAGCGGCTGGGGTGGCGCCTGCAGCGGCAAGCAGGAGTGCGAACTCGAGATCAATGCGCCCACTGCGGTTGTAGCGACGCTGGCCACCTGTGCGGCTGCCTTTACCGTCACCACCGACGCTGACAGCGGCCCCGGCTCGCTGCGCCAGAGCATCGCGGCGATCTGCCCTGAGGGCACCATCGGGTTTGCCGGCGACTACTCCATCGACCTGCAAACGCAGGTTACGATCACCAGCGGGCTGACCATCGATGGCGGCACCCACGCCGTCACGGTCAGCGGCGCGCTGATCCCGCTCGACGATATTTTTATCCAGGGCGGCATCTTCTCGATCGACGCCGACGGCCCGGTCGCTCTGCGCAACCTGAACATCGTCGATGGAACAGCCTACACGGGCGGCGCCATCTACGCGACCAGCGAACTCAGCATTGAGGACAGCACGTTTGCCGGCAACCGCGCCGAGGGCAACTCCAGCGAGAGCCGTGGCGGTGCCGTCTACAGCAGCGGATTGCTGTCCGTGCGCACGAGCGCCTTCAGCGACAACAATGCCCACGCCTATGGCGGCGCCATCTACCTCGCCGATGGATCGGTCGCCACCATCAGCAGCACCAGCTTCGATCAGAATGCTGCCACCAACCGAGGCGGCGGGGTGGCGGTTGATAGCGCATATGCCGCGATCGATGGCAGTAGTTTCACCAGCAACACCACCGGCTCGAACGGCGGCGGCCTGGATAACACCAACGGCATCGTGACCATCACTGGCAGCACCTTCAGCCAAAATGCTGGCGGTTTCGGTGCCGCTGTGATGAATCAGGGCACGACAACGCTCAGCGCCACTGTGCTTCTCAGCAACCGGGGCTGGCTTGGCGGCGGTGTTCTCAACTGTGGAACGATGGATATTTTCGCCACGCAGATTCTCAGCAACACCGCTGAATACGGCGCAGGCGTGGCCCAGGAGTGCGACAATGGCCCACTCACGGTCAGCACCAGCACCCTGGCCTACAACGTCAGTGGCGAGGAGGGCGGCGGGTTGTATCTCACCCGCGGCGACGTCAGCATACGCTCCAGCACGATCGCCCACAATAGCTCGGGGTACCAGGGCGGGGCGTTCAATCTTTGGGCCGGCTCACTGACCATGGATACCAGCACGGTTGCCCACAACACCAGCGACCATGGTGGGGCCTTCTTTGTCGAGCGCGGCTATATCGGCGAACAGCCGCCAGCCTATGCCACCATCACCAACACCACGATCGCCAGCAACACGGCCTTGGAGGGCGGCGGATTCCTCATCCGCGGCGATGAGTTTGATCCTGAGACCGGCGAGCAGATTGGGGAGAGCGGCCGGGTTCAGCTGTTCAACAGCATTGTCGCCGCTAATGCTGAGAGTGACTGCGACGGCACCCTGATCGTCAGCAGCAACAATCTGATCGAGGATGCCACCTGTGCCGCAGCGTACACCGGCGCTGCGCTGCTGGGCGAGCTTGGCGCCAACGGCGGCTCCACCGCGACCCTGGCGCTGCTGCCCGACAGCCCGGCCATCGATGTTGGCGGGACCAGCTGCGGCCCGCTCGACCAGCGCGGCTATCGGCGCCCGGTCGGCGCCGCCTGTGACCTGGGCGCCGTCGAGTTTGGCGCCGGCGCCGACCAGCAGCTGACGGTTGACACTGTGGGCCTGGGCCACGTAGTCAGCACGCCGGCGGGGATCGATTGTGGCACCCCGCTGCCGCTGATCGGCGACTGCACGGAAATCTTCAGCTACGCCAGCGTGATCACCCTGACCGCCACGCCCGCCGTTGGCGCAACCTTTGGCGGCTGGACCGGCGCCTGTAGCGGCAGCACGCCCAGCTGCCAGGTCGCCATGGATCAGGCGCGCGCCGTGACTGCGACGTTCACCCTGTCGGCTCAGGCGCTGACCGTGGCGACCAGCGGGACGGGCAGCGGGACCGTCAGCAGCAGTCCGGCCGGCATCGACTGTGGCGCAACCTGTATGGCGCTGTTCACCCACGCCAGCGTGATCACCCTGACCGCCACGCCCGCCGCTGGCTCAACCTTTGGCGGCTGGACCGGCGCCTGTAGCGGCAGCACGCCCAGCTGTCAGGTCGCCATGGATCAGGCGCGCGCGGTGACCGCGACATTCACAGGAACAGGCCGGGTCATCTTCCTGCCCTTGGTCATCCGCTAGCCGACTCCGCTGGCACATCGGTTATCTGACAAATCAGGTACTGTTGTGCCAGCGGAGCAATGTTCTCGTCCGTTGTGCGATGGCGTCCAAGATCCCGTAGCACGCATGACCGACCGGAAGTCTGCGCACCCATCAAGGTGCTGTTTCGGGATGCTGCGGCGGTTGTCACCGACTGAATGGCACGAGCTAGGGCGCTGACCGAGCCCCGCCCGCCGGTCCGACAGTGATGAGAGGCAGATACAGGTATTCTGTCAAGGCCGGTGGCGTAACACCGGTGAAGCCATAGACGGCCCCGGCATCAAGCATAGTATTGTCGTCCTCCACGCCGTTCACACCGGTGGCCGCGCTGTCCTCATACAGGGAGCCGACTATAACCGTGTCGCCGGAAACTGCCACACTCTGGCCGAAGTTGTCACCGGCCCCAATATGCGCGGCTTTGAGATAGGCCTGCTGCGTCCAGGTGCCACCACTCCGGGTGAACCCATACGCCGCCCCGGCCTCATAGCGTGCCCCAACCACGACCGTGTCGCCCGCCGCCGCCACACTGAAGCCGAATGTGTGAAAGAGCCCAGTATTTGCGGCTTTGAGATAGACCTGTTGGCTCCAGGTGGCGCCACTCCGGGTGAAGACATAGGCCGCTCCGGCCCGGCTGGCGCTGTTGTCGGCCTGATTGCCGCCCACGCCGGTGGCCGCGCTGTCCTCTCCATAGGCCCCGACCACGACCGTGTCGCCATCCATCGCCACACCATGGCCGAAGTAATCTTCGGCCCCGGTATTCGAGGCTTTGAGATAGGCTTGCTGCGTCCAGGCGACGCCACTCCGGGTGAACACATAGGCGGCCCCGGCCTGGCTGGCGCTGTTGTCAGATTGATTGCTGCCCACCCCGGTGGCCACGCTGGACTCCCCATACGCCCCGACCACCACCGTGTCGCCATCCACCGCCACACTCACGCCGAAGTAGTCACCGACCCCGGTATTCGAGGCTTTGAGGTAGGCCTGCTGCGTCCAGGCGGGTGCCCCCTGGGCGCCACTCCGGGTGAACACATAGGCGGCCCCGGCATTGGCCGTGCTATTGTCAGATTGATTGCCGTCCACGCCGGTGGCCACGCTGTCCTCCAAAAGTGCCC
>JACCRK010000232.1 GCA_013813565.1 Herpetosiphonaceae bacterium | reverse complement strand
CGCTATGCCAACCTCCAAGACCGGATGCGAACCAGTCTCTATGGGTTCCAGCCGCCGGCAGCCTATGGCGCGGACGCACTGTTTCCCCCAGTCCGCAAACTCAACACGGCGCTCATTATCAGCGAGTGGGATCAGATCCAGCGGATTTTCGTCTCGCTGGCACGGAAGACGGTCAGCCAGCATGTCCTGATTCAGAAACTGAGTAGTGCCAAGCGCCGCAACCGCACGTTGCAAGCGCTCTGGGAATACGACCATAGCTTTGAGACGCTGCATCTGCTGGCGTTTGTGGACTCACCGCGCCGGCGCCGGACCGTCCAGCGTGCCCTCAATCGGGGCGAACAATTCCACCATCTCAAGAAGGCGTTAACGCATGGCCACGCCGGCAAGCTGCGCTACATCAGCGAGGACGAACAGGACGTGTGGAATGAGGCCAGCCGGCTGCTGGTCAACCTGATCATCTTCTACAATATGACCATCTTGGAACAGGCCATTGCCGCCCAAGAGGCCGCCGGCAACACGACGGCGGTGACGTTTCTCCGCAGCGTCTCGCCGGTGGCGTGGCACCATCTCAACCTGGGCGGACAGTGGACGTTTTATGGGGAAGGAACGCCAGCGCCAGTGGATGCCTGTGTGGCCGCAGTCCTTGCCTACCGCCCCGCCATGGCTGAGCAGGAGGATGAAGTCCCTGCGGTCGATCACGAGGATGAGGCACCAACGCTAGAATAAAGGCGTACATACGTTTGCTACAGCAAACCGGAGGCGTTCTGTATTTTAGCCCTTTCTAGGGTTGGATAACCAGCTTAAGAATGGCAATCCTTGGTGGCATACCGCCAGGGCAAGGGCTTGTTTCACAGGGACTTTCCAACTCACTAATTCTAATCTCTGTGCCACCGGGCTTTTCAGCCACCCACATCCACCCCGTATCTGTTGGCAAAGAAAGATCTCCACCTCTTGGTGCAGTTAGCAGCGCTGTATCATAGCTGACCTCATATTTCCACGCGCTGTTCTCTGGTCGTGAGACATGGAGTTCCTGCCCAACGCGAAGTGTGATAGTTGGGCGCAGATTCCCGAGATAGGCGTCAATATCGATCGATACTACCTTGCCATTAACAACCGGTTCCGGATTCGGAGTGGGAGGTGGAGTACCCAGGATGCTAGTTTCTGGACCAAGTGGTGCCGATGTCAGCATAATGACCTGGGTACCAGTCAGTTCATTCGATGTTGAGGTTAGACTACCACTTCCTCCTGAACCCGCATCCTGGCGGCCACAACCCGCTACTATCACTAGAAGGAGAACAATCACCAGCCATAGATGTTTCATAGCAAACTCCTTGCATCTATTTAATAAGTTGCGGTAAATAGATGAAATGGGCTGATGACGCAGCCTTTGTACTCGCAATCCATATACCTGTCTCACCATTTGCCTTTGCATAAAGGTGAACAATCCAGAAGTCAATGTCGTTGGAATCAGTAGCAATAAGCGCATAGTCTCCCCAAGTCTGAGAAGGCGATACAGCTAAACCCGGCTTCACATCAGCGCTCACTGATGCTATATCAGCATAGCGAATACCAATATTACGAGTTGGTGAAGAAATATTGAATGCTATTAAAGCCTGATCATTTTTATTGACCGCTATAGCACCGAAACTATAATCTGTTCCATTATCTTCACGATATTGAACTTGAGTTGGAGCTGTTCCTGTATATTTATAAACCCGTACACTTGCATTAACTCCCCCAAAATCATGATCTTTCGTGTCTTGAATAGCCCATATAGCTCCGTTGCGATACTCCGCTTGCATTATCATGGATTGGCTTTTATTGGACAGTAAACCTCCTGGCTGTCGAATAGAAATTGTTGCTGCATAATTCGGGAGATCTGGTACAGGAATACGAGTACCTGGAGGAGGATTTATTACATTTTCAAGTGAAAAAATACTCATAACATTTGATGTGCCATTAACAGTTGCGATAAAGTATGCAGGTCCATCATCAGTACGATGCACAGTCTGCATATTAAAAACAGGTAAATTATTCTCATGGGTAAATCCCTTGAAATCAGTTCCCTCGACAATAGTAGGGCCACAATCATTATAAAGGGTACTCAATTTTAGAGTTCTCAATTTAGAGTATTGAAACTCCAAGAGGTTACTTGCATCATGAGTATACATATTGGCGGTAATATAAAGAATATCGCTGTAGGGATTTAAAGTCATTGATGGTCTATCTGCGGCAAAAGACTCTTGACCTGTACCAAATTTGCTAGCATCTGAATAAAAGAAGCACCAATCATTTATTGATCTCGGATAAGAATTCTTAGATGTAGCAATTGCAAAAAACGATTTATTTTGATCGTATTTATTGGCAATTGCAAGTACCACAAATCTTCCATTCTTCTTATCGTATCGTGCTACAGGGTCGAAGATTCCATAATTTGCAACGCTCGTATAAAAACTCGAAAAATCTTCTTGATAGAGTAGAACTCCTGGATTTTCCTTTGTATAAACAGTGACCTTGTAGTTCATTGCAATCACAAGCGCTACATTTCCTGGCGCAATACTAGGTTCCAATACACGATTCGGCTCATGATCAACACCTTGGTAGGAGATAGGCAGTGGGGGATTTGGTAAACTCGTACTATTACGCTCAGGGAACGTTGGGATTGATATCTTAGAAGCACTAATAGATGCGCTACTAGCGAGTAAAAAGATGAATTGGACGAGAATGGCATAACCACCTACCTGGATAAACCTTCGCATGAATGTACCCTCCTCCTGGCGCATCTATAAGGCTTGACCGATAGATATCTACTATATCACACACTGTTTACAGGGCCTATGAAAAGCTAAAGTAAACGTTCGTTACCATCCAATCTGGAATGACGTAACGAAAGCCTATCGGAAGTAGAGAACCGCTGAGCTAGCGGTTTCGCAGGCGCTGGTGTCTCATATACCGCGCATTATCATACAAAGTCTGCTCCTGACTGGCGCGAATCACGCTCAAATCACAGCCAGCGACCGCTCGAAAAATCTGGAATTATCGTACAATCGCTGAGGGGCCACAATATTTTGATTATACTGATATTCAAAACACGCCTTTCTAATCATCAAAAACATACCAGTGCCAGTTTTTGAGGTAATGTTCTTTCACCCCCAGCATGAGGATGAAGCCCCTACGGTCGATCACGAGGATGAGGCATCAACGTCAAAATAAAGGCGCACATCCGTTCGTTGGACTAAACCGGGGCGTTCTGCATTTTAGCCCAACAGGGCTACCGGGTGCGTTTTTACACGGCGGCGGCGCTGGTCAATGACCTCCTCGCGGCCCAGGCCGAACACCGGGTCAACCGCTTCATGACCCAGGCGCTCAAGTACCACCTGATCGTGCTGGATGAACTGGGCTTCATTCCGCTCAGCACCGTTGGTGCCCAACTGCTGTTCCAATTTTGCAGTTGCCTCTACGAACGCGTGGCGGTCATGGTGACCTCAAACCTGCGCTTTGCCGACTGGACACAGGTCTTCGGCGACGAGCGCCTGACGGCCGCGCTGCTGGATCGGTTGACGCACAAGGCGCATATTCTGGAGTTTGTCGGCGACTCGCACCGCATTCGGCAGCGGATGCAGCAGGAACGGCAGGGATCGGCGATCGAACTGGCGGGAACCTAGCAGACGAGTTACTACAAATCTGCTTCCTTTCTGCTACTAACTTTTCTCAAAGATCAGGTATCGTGTACGTATGTTCAATTGTTAAAAAAAGGAGTCCCTTATACAATACCCTCGCCAATTAGGGCGGACTGGTCGCCGGTTGGCGCGGGTGAATCCGTCCAAGGCTCGTAACGGTACGCATGAGTTCCGTCAATAAAACGGGATCAGGTTTTTCCGGAAGCAATTTCATGACCACATCCATATATTTCTGCCCCCGATACGCAGTCTTGAGATCCAAGATGCTGATCGGGGGATCTGCCACCCGTTGATCGGTGACCAGGGCGGCGGCAACCGTGACCATGAACACCGCCAGATTGGCGGCATTCGTCACCGCTGCGGGCGTCACATTCATGAAATCTTCCAGCCCCCAATGCTGTTTGGCATCGCGGAAATTGAACTCGATCTGGAACCGCAACCCATAATAGTCGATCATCGTGGTCGCACTGAGGTTCAGATCGCTACTAAAGAGGATGACATGGGCCTGCTTGCCCGTTTGAGCGTTCGTTTTCTGGATGATCACCACATTCAAGGGCTGCGGGAATTCCTTGTGGAGCAGTTCGATCTGGAAGATGCGGGTCGTGACGCCACCCGCAACGGTGGTCGTTTGGAGCGCCACGAGCGGCAGGGCGCGATAGTCCAGTTTGGCCCCATAGATCTGGCGGGGACCGCGCCCGGCGTAGGGTCCGGCATACGGCGTATACAGTGCGGCATCGGTGCGCAGTTTGGAAATCAGGTGCAGATTCTGGGCACGCGCCATCTGAAGGGCGGCGGCATGCCCAAAATAGCCATCCAAGAGCAGGTAGGTCAGCGGCACGAGCGGCGCAATCCGCTGGGTGAG
>JACCRK010000230.1 GCA_013813565.1 Herpetosiphonaceae bacterium | reverse complement strand
GCCTGCTGACCTACGTGCCCTACACCACGCTCAGCGAACCATTTACCATCAACGGCATGTTCTATGCGCTGCGCCGCGATGTGCTGGCGCAGATTGGCGGCTTCAGCGGCCTGGAGAGCATTCTGGCTGATGATTTCGCGGTAGCCATGCGACTGCGCGAGCACGGCTACCGGCTGGTGCAAACCCCGCTGCGCCACGCCATCAGCACCTTCGTCAGCGGACCGCAGCACTACCTGAGCCTGCTCCAGCGCTGGTTCATCTTCCCGCGCGAGTCGCTGATGCGCCACCTCTCGCTGCGCGAGCAGGCGATCCTGTATGGCCTGGGCGCGCTGCCAGCGCTGTTTCCCCTGGCGATTATCACCAGGCTGGCCCTCAAGCGCACGCCGGCCACGCTGGGCTACACCGCGATCTACTTCGGCCATAGTCTGCTAACATTCCAGCAGATCAATCGCCGCTACCTGAGCCAGGCCACGCCCATGCGCTATGTGTGGCTGGTGCCGCTGGTCGAGGCGCTTTTTCCGCTGCAGCTGCTGGCCGCGCTAATCTCCCCACAGCGCATTGTGTGGCGCGGTCATGTGATGCAGGTTGAGCGCGGCGGCAAGTTCCACTTTGTGCGGCGCCGCCAGTAACTGCGCCCAGCGGGCAATTTTCAAGCGCCAATCAGGGCAACTACAGGCCCGCGTTGCCGTCGCTACACACCTGCGGTACAATACGACCTGTAGTTCGTTCAGAAGGAGATCGAGCATGGCCTTCACTGGGCGTGCGTTACGCATCAATCTCGACACCGCCACCACAACGACGTTTGAGATTCCTGCACTCATTCGTGAACTGTATCTGGGTGGGCGTGGTCTCACCAGCGGTCTGTTCTATCATCTCGTGCCGCCTGATACCCCCGCTCGATCCCCAGATAATCCGCTCTTGATTGCGCCCGGATTGCTGGCGGGCACACCGGCCTATGCGACTGGTGGCTTCGTGGTCACCACGCGCTCACCGCTGACCGGGCGGCTGGCGCATAGCTGGGCGGTTGGCGACTGGGGCGGGGCGCTGAAGCGGGCAGGCTATGATGTGCTGTGGATCGTCGGCCAGGCGACCGCCTGGCTTTATCTGGTGATTGACAATGGGCAGGCCGAGCTGTATCCAGCGAACCATCTCAATGGTCTGGACACCATCGCCAGCACCGAGCACCTCCTCGCTGAGCATGGCGCTGATTTTCGGGTCCTGACGCTAGGGGTTGCCGGCGAAAAAGTGCTGCCCTACGCCAGCATGGTGGCCGAGGGCCGCTACATGGCCGAACCAGGCGGCACTGGCGCAGTCATGGCCCATAAAAAGCTCAAGGCGATTGTGGTCCGGGGCACCCGCATGGTCAAGCCGGCCCAGCCAGCGCCGTTCCAAAAAGCCCTGAAGCCGATCACCGAGCGGATCAGCACCGACCGGCTGGCGCACGATATTCGCACCTATGGCTCGTCCTACTACCTCGATCAGGTCGGCGCCGCCGGTGGTCTGACCGGGCACAATGGGCAGGATACCGAAATGCCGCTGCCACTCAGCCGCGATATTTTCGCCGCCTTCGCCCCGCTAGTTGATCATGGATGTCCTCGCTGTCCACTGCCCTGCTACCACGACTATATCCTGGAGGATGGCACCAGCCTGGTGCGCCCGGAGGTCGAGGCGCTGGCCGGCTTTGGGGCCCGCTGCGGGCTGAAGTCGGTCGAGGCAATTATCGAAGCTAACCAGCGCTGTCTGCGCTATGGCCTCGATCCCACCGCGACCGCCAATGCGATTGCCTTTCTGATGGAATGTCGCCAAAAGGAAATGACCCGCCAGTACGACCTGACCTGGGGCGATGAGGCGGCGGTTCTGGCCGCCATCGACGCTATTGCCACCAAAGAAGGCATTGGTGGAGTGCTGTCGCTGGGCGTCGCTGAGATGAGTGAAATCTTCTATGGCAGCCAGCAGTTTGCCCCAACCGTCAATGGGCTGGCAATGACCCCGCTTGACCCACGCTCAGCCCAGGGCTGGGCGTTGCATCTGGCCAGCAGCACCATTGGCGGCGACGCCCGCGCTGCGATGCCCTGGTACGAGTGGCTGGAGATCCTGCCGCAGTGGCTGCAGAGTCCGCAGAGCCACGCGCCTGCCACCGTTGAGGGCAAGGCCGACCATCTGATCTGGCACGAGCGCTTTGTGGCCGGGCTGGATGCCGCCGGGATGTGCCGGCGGCTGGGCTCGTTGGCCTATCAGGTTACGCCCAAAGAGCTGGCCGGTTTGCTCAGCGCAGACCTCGGCCAGGTGATTACGCCAGCCGAGCTGGCCAAGCTTGGCGAGCGGATTGTCACCGTCGAGCGCCTGCTGGCGCAGCAGTGGTATCATACCGATGGCCTGCCAGCCCGCTGGGCCAGCCAGGCGCTGGAAAGCGGATCGGCCGCTGGTCAACTGCCCGACCTTGCCGCGCTGATCCAGCGCTACTATGCTCGCCATGTGTGGGATGCCGATGGCACCCCAACGGCGGCGCGTCTAGCCGAGCTGAGCATTCCTGATCCCGCCAGCCGACCCTGGGCTAAGTAGCGCCAGCGAGCCTTACTCAGCCCTAAGTAATGCCCCAGGAGCGCACATTTGTGCGCTCCTGGGGTATTACTCGCTGCACTATAAGCCAGGGACTATCGCTTTCGATCGTGGTTTGCTACAATAGGCCTAGGTAGTGCTGACTCATCATAAGCGTGACCAGGCGTGTATCTTTAGTTGTTGGATGGTTATTTCTAAAAACTATGCTGCTGACACTTATTCTCACCACCCTGCCGACGCTGCTCTATACAACGTTTTTGTGGTGGCTTGATCGATATGAAAAAGAGCCCTGGCCGCTGCTTCTGGCGGTCTTTGTATGGGGCGCAGTTCCGGCTGTCGCCCTGGCGCTGATCGCTGAGGTCCAGAACGCTGATGCGATCCTTGGCACTCCCCGTGAAGCCTCAATCTGGCTGGCCCCGCTAGTCGAAGAGCCGCTCAAGGCCCTGGCGCTGATCGGGGTTTTTCTGTTTTTTCGCTATGAGTTCGACAATATGCTGGACGGCATTATCTACGGTGCTCTGATCGGCTTTGGCTTTGCCATGACGGAAAATGCGCTCTACTTCTATCGCGAGGGCAGCGCGCTCTCTTCGTTGCTCTGGCTACGCGTGGTGATCTTCGGGTTTAATCACGCGTTCTACACCAGCATCGTTGGGGTGGCGCTCGGCCTCATTCGCTACAATCAGCAGCGCTGGGCCGGCTGGATCGCGCTGCCCGGCGCGCTGTTTCTGGCGATTGCGTTTCATGCTATGCACAATATCGCCTCAAGCTATGCCTTTCCAGGCGTCCTGATCGCCTGGCTGATCAGCAGCGGCGGCGTGCTGATTGTGGTGCTGATCGCCATCATCACCTGGCGCAAGGAACAAAGCTGGATCGACCACGAGCTTCTGGAGGAAGTCCAGGTTGGTTTCATCGATCCAGGTATCTATAATACGGTCCGCTCCAGCCGTAGGCGGGTCCAGAGCCAGTGGGGCGCGTTGCTGCACGGCGGCTGGCGATCGTTACACACGATGCGCGCGCTCCATCATCATCTGACCGAGCTGGCCTTTCTGAAGTATCAGCTGCGGATTGGCGACTGCCACTGCCGCCCATCCGACCTCCAGCCCCTCCGGCAGCGCATTCTTGAGGGTATGGTTGACGATCAGCACTAAGCGCCCGGCCAAACTGCCCCAACTCCATCCCCGCTGGCTGCGCCAGGTGTCGGCTGGTGAGAACGTATCGCTGCTTTAGTCGTGGCTGATCACGGTCAGCAGTCCGACCTCGGGCGTTGCACCCAGCCGCAGTGGCAGCCCGCCAAGGCCGCGACTAACATACAGGCAGCTCTGGTCGACCTGAAACAAGCCATGGGGGTACTCAATCCCCCAGCGTGGCAGCACCAGCGGGCCGAGCA
>JACCRK010000221.1 GCA_013813565.1 Herpetosiphonaceae bacterium | reverse complement strand
CTGCTGCTGCTGACCGCTGGGCCGGCGCTGGTGCGCGGGCTGCGCAATCTGGCAGCCCTGGTGCGCGGCGGCGATCCGGGGTCGATTATCGTGGCCTCGCTGCTTGGCTCGCTGGTGATGCTGGTGGTGCTGCGCTGGGACGATCTCAACCGGACGCTCGATCGGCTCAATCGGCGCCTGCGGTCACGGCCCCGCCTGGGCTGGGTGCTGCTCGCGGCGATTGTGCTGATCTGGCTCGGCTTTGGTTGGACGGCGATCCGCACTATCAACTATCTCGGCAATGCCGACTACTCCGACAACGGCGTGGTGGCGCGCAACCTGGTCGCCGGGCGCGGCTGGGTGGTCGACTATGTGACCCAGTTCTATCGGCTCTACCCCAACGGCAGCGTGACGCGGGTGCAGGAGACCTGGCCCATGCTCCAGCCGGTCTGGATCGCCCCGTTCTTTGCGCTGTTTGGCCCGACCGCCGCGGCCGCGCGCATGCCCAACCTGGTGTTTTTTGCCATCCTGGCGGTGCTGGTCTACCACATCGCCAGCGCGCTCTGGGATCGGCGGGTTGGGCTGGCGGCCGTGCTGCTGGTGCTGATCAATCCCTACATGTTTCGCCTGCTGATCTACAGCACCTCGGACCTGGGCTTTGTGGTGCTGTATGTGGCGGCGCTGTGGCTGCTGTGGCGGGCCGTCGAGCGCGGCAATCGGCGGCTGCTGCTGGCCTCGGGGCTGCTGGTCGGGCTGATGTGCTGGCAAAAAACCAGCGCGGTGGTGGTGGCGGCGGGCATGGGCCTGTGGCTGCTCTGGCGGGCCTGGCGCAGCCCGGTCGATCTGCGGCGGCGGGTGTTTGGGATGGTGGTGCTGTACTGGGTGCTGCCCGCCGCGCTGGTGTTCTCGCCGTTTGTGGTGCGCAATCTGGTTGAGTTTGGCAAGCCGGTGTTCTCGACCGAGAGCTATGATGCCTGGCTGCTGGAGTATCAGGGCACCAGCACCGGCGACTTCGAAAGCATCTATCGCATCTACACGAACCAGGGCGGCCTTGGCCCCGGCGACCTGCCTGAGCCAAGCTGGATTCTGCGCTGGGGCAATCAGCGCACGCTCAATAAGATCGCCCGCCAGTTCGCCGCCGCCCGCGACTATTTGCTGCCGGCCAGCCCGGCGCTGGGGCCGCTCAGCGGCAAGGGTGCGCTGCTGGGCAACCTTGAGGATGGCGGGGCAAATCCGTTCGAGTGGCTGATGGTGGGCGCGCTGCTGGCGCTGGTCGGTGCGCTGACGCTGCGCCGCCGCCAGGCTCGCCTGATGCAGCTGGTGCTGCTGAGCTTTGGCCCCTACATCGTCTTTCTGGCGCTGTACTGGCACGCCAACGAGGAGCGCTACTTTGTGCCGCTGATCCCGTTTCTAGCCCTGCTGGCCGCCGGGGCGCTCTGGCGCATCCACGATACCATCGCCAGCGTTGGCACCGATCGCGGCCGGCCGCTGGCGCTGCTGGTGCTGGGCACGCTGCTGGTGCTGGCGCTCAAGCCGGGCTGGGTTGATGCCACGAATAAAACATCGACCGCCCCGATCAGCAACTACGCCGACTGGCAGGCCGATATCGCCGCGTTTGAGTGGCTCAAGGCCAACACGCCGCCCGACGCCGTGGTGATGACACGGGTGCCGTGGCAGCTGAACTTTCACGCCGAGCGCCCGGCGGTGATGAACCCCAACACCGCCGATCTCGACACCCTGCTGCGGATCGCCCAGTACTACCAGGCCCGCTATCTGCTGGTCAATGCCCAGACCAACAACAAAGATGCGGCGGCGATCGCGCTGCGCGATCTGCTCCAAGGCCGCGAGGTGCGCAACTTCAGGCAGGTGGCCAGCTTCGACGCGCCCAGGAATCGCACGATCTACATCTACGCGTTCCCGGCCGACTATAATGGCGTCGCGCCAGTGAACCTAAGTGATGAGCAATAAGCTATGAGCAATCAGCAAACACCATCTGGCAGGAGGCGACCGTGCGCATTCTGATGATCGCATCCTCGTTTCCCAAGTACCCCGGCGAGATGACGGCGCCGTTTATCGAGGAGATTGCGGCGGCGGTGGCCGAGCGGGGCCACGAGGTCCATATGCTGCTGCCGGATCACCCTGAGCTGCGCCGGGGCGCGCTTGAGCGGGGCATCCACCTGCACCGCTATGCCTACGCGCCGCATCCGCGCCTGAGCGTCTGGGGATACGCCGGGGCGCTCGACAACGACGTGCGGATGCGCCACGCCGCTCTGCTGGTCGCCCCGCTGGCGGTTGCGGCGGGCTGGGCGGCCCTGCGGCGTTTGACGGCCATGATGCCGTTTGCTATCATCCACGCGCACTGGGCGATCCCGAATGGCCTGCCGGCGCTGCTGGTCGCCCGCGAGCGGGGCATTCCGCTGGTCGTCAGCACCCACGGCTCGGATATCTCGGTCGCTGAGCGGTCGCTGCCAACCGCGCTGGCCGCCCGGTCGGTGATGCGCTACGCCACGGCGATCACGGCCCCGTCCAGCGACCTGACCACGCGGGCGGCGGCGCTGGGTGGCCCGCCCGAACGCATGCTGGTGCTGCCCTACTGCGTTGATGCCGTGGCGTTTCGGCCCGACCTGGCGGCGCGCGCCCAGTTCCGGGCCGCCCACGGCCTGTCCGATGGGCACCAGCTGCTCTTTAGTGTTGGGCGGATGGTCGAAAAGAAGGGCTTTATCTACCTGGTGCGGGCTTTCGCCCAGATTGTGCGCGACCACCCAAATGCGCGCCTGATGATCGCAGGCTATGGCGGCGGGCAGGCGGCCCTGGAGGCCGAGGCGGCCCGCCTGGGCGTGCGCGAGCAGCTGATCTTTCCGGGGGCGATCGGCCACAACGATATCAACGCCGCCCTGAACGCCGCCGATGTGTTTGTGCTGCCCTCGGTGCGCGACCGCAGCGGCAATGTCGATGGGCTGCCCAACACGCTGCTGGAGGCGATGGGCGCCGGCCGGCCAATTGTCGCCAGCCGCATCGCCGGGGTTCCGGCGGTGGTGACGACCGGCGAGCACGGGCTGCTGGTGCCGCCGGCCGAGCCAGCCGCGCTGGCGGCAGCCATCTCGCGAATGCTCAGCGACCCCGGCCTGGCCGCCCACTGCGCCGCCACCGCCCGCCAGCGCGTCGAGCGCGAGCTGACCTGGGCCAAGTACGCCGAGCGCCTGGAGCAGGTGTACGTGGCGGGGGCTAGGGGTTAGGAGTTAGGTGCTAGGGGTTAGATGCTAGAGGGCTGGATCTCTCTCCGGCGCTTCGCGTCGCCCAGTGGGCACCCGCCTCTCCCTAACCGTGGGAGAGGGGGAGATGTGGTTTTTTGATCCTTAGACATGATTTGGTTTTATCCGCAAAATATTGATCGACAAACTAAATAGTATTTGGCTTTACCGCAAAACAATATTGATCTACAAACTAAACTTTTAGGGGGTGCAGGGGGATGAAAACCCCCTGCGTTTCCCCTCCGGGGAGGGGAGGCGAATCAAATCTATTCAACCCCGCAACCCTTATAAAGGACACATCCAGTGACGTACTTTGAAACACTCCACACCGCCCTGATCAACAAGACCGCCAAGATTGGCGTGATTGGAATGGGCTATGTCGGCCTGCCGCTGCTGGCGCGGGCCGGCCGGGTTGGCTACCATGTGATCGGGTTTGACATCAGCGCTGAGCGCAACGCCATGATCAACGACGGCGTCAGCTATATCGGCGATGTCCCCAGCAGCGACCTGGCCGCCCTGCGCGCCGACCAGCGGATCGAGGCCACCGCCGACTTCACCCACCTCTCCGCCTGCGATGTGGTGGTGATCTGCATGCCGACGCCACTGAACGCCGCCCGCGACCCGGATATGAGCTACATCGAGGCGGCCACCGCCGAGATCGCCCAGCGGCTGCGCCCCGGCCAGCTGGTGATTCTGGAAAGCACCACCTATCCCGGCACCACTGTCGAGGTGCTGCAGCCGGCCTTCGACGCCCGCGGCCTGGCCATTGGCGCGGAGTATTTCCTGGCCTTCTCGCCCGAGCGGATCGATCCAGGCTCGGCCAACTTTCAGGTCCACAATATCCCCAAGGTGGTTGGCGGCGTCACGCCCGCGTGCACCGAGCTGACCAGCGCGTTCTACACCCAGATCGTCAACGCGGTGACCACGGTCTCCTCGCCGGCCGCCGCCGAGATGACCAAGCTGTTTGAGAACATCTTCCGCAACGTCAACATCGCCCTGGTCAACGAGCTGACCATGATCTGCGACCGGATGGGCCTGAACGTGTGGGAGGTGATCGATGCGGCGGCGACCAAGCCGTTTGGCTTTATGCGCTTCACCCCGGGGCCGGGCCTGGGCGGCCACTGTATCCCGCTCGACCCGTTCTACCTGGCCTGGAAAGCCCGCCAGTACGACATCTCGGCGCGCTTCATCGAGCTGGCCGGCGAGATCAATATGATGATGCCCCGCTTTGTGCGCGAGCGGGTGATCCAGGCGCTCAACTCTCAGCAGCGCAGCGTGAACGGCTCGCAGATTGTGCTGCTGGGCGTGGCGTATAAAAAGGATATCGACGACTACCGCGAGTCGCCGGTCTTCAAGGTGATGGAGCTGCTCCAGGAGGATGGCGCGACGGTGCTGTGCTGCGACCCGCACCTGACCAGCTTTTTCGACCACCACAACCACGAGTTTCAGACCGTGCCGCTGACCGACGAGCTGCTGGGCAGCGCCAACTGCGTGGTGATTATCACCGACCACAGCGCGTTTGACTACGAGCAGATCGTGGCCCAGGCGGCGGTGGTGGTGGATACACGCAACGCCACCCGGAATGTCACGGCCAGCCGCGAGAAAATTCGCCTGCTGTGATGCCGGGATGGCCTGAGTCACAGCACATTATGGATCAGTAGATTACGAATCTCAAAGCAAGCATACTATGGCGATGAAAGCATCGTTCATATCACCAGAAGTCACTATTTCACCAATCCTGGCAGCAAGTTCAGATCGTAGACCGTCACAAGGTTACAGAGCGCTACAGCGCCCTGTTTTGCCAGATCTAAAGCGTGATTCTGGCGGTCAATTCAAGGGTTTCTGCAAAATAGTGACTTCTGGTGAAAATAGGTACAGCACCAGTGCCGCATGCCTCCAATACGTCGTTCGGAACCAACCATTTTCATTGCTGGTTGTTCACCGCAGGCGCATCGGAACCTACTGATCATGCTGGTTTTGAGATTAAATGTGCTAGCATGTTCTATATTAAGGTGTTTTCTGTTGGAGAATTTATGCAAGCCACCCTGTTTGAACTTAATCAAGAGTGTTCTGCCTTAACTTCCTGGTTTGACGAGATGCTGAACTATTTTCAAGTCTATGAGGAGGCTGGCTGGCCTGATCGTCTAGGTCGTCAGATGCGAGGTTTTCTGCATGGTAACATCCGACCTATTAGAACTTTAAGTCTCTTCTCGGGCGGCGGCGGCCTAGATATAGCATTCCATGACGCCGGTTTCGATGTTGTTGAGATGGTAGAAATTGAAGCCAAATATGCAAGAACACTGGAACATAATGTTCAACAAAACCAGCATCTCGAGAAAACAAAGGTAACTTGTAAAGATATTCGGCAATATCAACCTGATCCGGAACTTCAAGTAGATTTTGTTATAGGTGGGCCGCCCTGTCAGACATTTTCTGCTGCGGGCCGCCGAGCGTCTGGTGTAACAGGTGTTGATGATCCCCGTGGAACCTTATTTGAAGAATACGTTCGTCTGTTGAATATACTTAAGCCCCAAGGTTTTCTGTTCGAAAATGTTTATGGTATTACTGGCGCTCAAAATGGCACTGCCTGGCAAGAAATTCAAAGTGCATTTAAATCAGCTGGATACAGTATATTTTTCCGAGTACTCGATGCTGCTGATTATGGCGTTCCTCAACATAGAGAACGGTTGTTTATTATCGGCTTAAAAACAGGCTCATTTCTTTTCCCATATCCTACTCATGGCCCTGATGCGTCTGATAACCGACTTTATTATTCAGCCGGAAAAGCAATAAATGATTTATTATTGTCGGATCAAAAGATCGGAATTGGTGGTAAATTCGGTGATCTATTATTTGATATTCCGCCTGGTTTAAATTACAGCTTCTATACCAAGGAAATGGGGCATCCGTCTCCAGTTTTCGGGTGGAGGTCGAAATTTTCAGATTTTTTATATAAAGCAGATCCTGAATTGCCTGTACGTACGATAAAAGCGCAGGGGGGGCAGTATACTGGACCATTTAGTTGGGAAAATAGACCATTCGCCATCGAAGAGCTTAAGCGCCTACAAACTTTTCCAGATGACTACCAAATTCTAGGTAGCCGCCAAGTTTGTATAGAGCAGATAGGGAACTCTGTTCCTCCTCAAATAGGCCGTATCTTAGCCTTATCTATTTTAGATCAAGTATTTGGTATAAACCTTCCGTTTGAAATTAAATACCTGCCAAAGGATGCTCAGTTAAGCTTTAGAAGTCGAAAAAGAAAATTGACAGCTTCATACATCATGAAGGCAAAAGATGCTATTAATGATTTGAATTATCCGCAAGTAAATAGAATAGGTAATAATGTACTTAATGAAGGTAGATTAATTCGATACATATCTAAAAATTTCGAATGGTCGGATACACAGAAAAAATCCTATTCAACTATTTCTTTCTATATTGAAAGAAATGAAAATGAATTAATAATATCAGTAAATAAGAATAATAAAGAGAATATTAAATATTCAATTGAACTCCAATCAGCTGTTGATAATGATTGGATGTTGCAATACAAAAAGATAAATCTCCACTCTTATGATTGGAGCGATTATGCTTTTACGGCTTTATGGAAAATGTTCGAAGAGCTTATAAATAAAGAATATGGTATTGCTGATATTGTACAGTTAAGTGGATACTATCAGTATAATCCTAAAATTTTATCTAAAATGTCATTCAATTTAGATAAAACAGATGATAACTTCTGGATTATAATAAAACATATAGTTGAAGGGTTCAATGTTGGTACTTTGATTGATGAAACTCAAATTACCTCATTTTGGCCTATTGATAATAAAGAAATACTTCCATATTTGAAGAGACTGAGAAATATGGGATACGAAATCCGTAATAGTAATACTAATTCACAAATCCCTTTAGGGAAGTATCTTATTCCATATAACTTTCCAACGTTAAATTCACGTAGTGTTCAGCTTAGAAAAAGATTGGATGACAACAATGAGTGAATTTCACTTAAGAGTCTTTACTGATCGAAGTGAACTGATCGAAGATGGTAATATTGTTGAAATTTTTGTCGAAGGGAAAATGAATGTTGAGGCAAAGGAGAGGTATAATAAAATATCTCAATTCTTAAAGAAAGGATATTTAGATTTACAGATAGATTTTTGCAAAAATAGTTCTAATGATATAGATATATCATCGCTAACAGTTAAACAAATGCATATAGTTGATGATCTTATCAACTCTATAACGAGTGAGGTGGGTCGTGCATTAATCGGTCTTACAATTCTGCAACTATGCATTAAGGATATTGAGCCGCTGCAAAGTATAAGACTTCACAAAGGAAGCGCTTCATCTGCAACTTTTTCTTGGCAAGATGGTATTTCTATGAGAACTCTTTCTGCATATATTACTCCTATACTTCGTAAACATGAATTACTTAAGCTTAATGCTGATGGTTTTATGATGACAAGAACTTTAGCAGAAAACTATCCATATTCAAAAGTATATAAGGCCAGTATTAAAGGGGCTCGCCATCAGTGGATAGCAATTGTAGAAGAACTTGAAGTTGGATCAATCAATGCAAAAGCAACACTTCAATATATGTTGTCAAAATTACTCAATAATGCAGAGGATTTCAAAAAGCTCGCTAACAATACTATTTTTGAGATTAAAAGAATTATTGCTAGTGGTAATTTTGATAACTCATACAATACATCTTTGCTATTAAAGAAACACATGAACGTTTCAGATCATGCTGCTCGTATTATGGAAATTTCCATGCATAGTCTTATACAAGCATTACAGCAACATGGTTTATTGAATGATAATATATTGGTTCCTTTATCTCAAATGAGATCTGCAAATAAAAAACACGGAAATATAGGCGATATTGAGATAAAAAATGGCGACCATATCGTAGAAACATGGGATGCTAAGTTTGGTAAGAGCTATTTACGTGATGAATTAGATGAACTGAATGATAAATTATCATCACATTTGAGCGTAGAAAAAGCAGGGTTCGTAACAAGTGTAGTGCCTGATCGATTAGAAGAATTAACGATATTAATCAATGATATTGAACAAATACATGGCACATCAATTGAAATATTGCTGTTTGAAGATTGGGTTGAGCGGCAATTTGCGATTGCTATCAGCAGTGGTGGGATAACAGAACAGGCTTTAGCGAATGATTGGCTACTATCTTATGTGGAGTCGCTCGCTCAAAAACGACCACATATAGCACCAATAGATGAACCTTGTTATCGGTGGCTGGAAATACTGTATGACATCCTACGGGATTATTAGATACGGAATCCACTTGCATATGCTCTCAGAGAACAACCGCGAGAAGATTCGCCTGCTGTGATGCGGCGATCCGCCTGACTGTCAACTGTGGATGGGCGCACGCTGGTGCGTCCATTTTTTTACGATGATCAAACGTGAGCAACCAAAAGAACAATCGCGCTGGTGGCGGTTGGCCCCGCTGCTGCTCTTTGGGCTGGCCCTGGCGCCGCGGCTGTTCCGCCTGACCAGCCAGAGCCTGTGGCTGGACGAGGGCGGCACCTGGGAGACGATCACCACCCACTCCTGGGGGAGCCTGCTGGCCGACCTGTGGAGCGCCCGCGCCGGCTATCCGCTCTACCACCTGCTGATGAAGGGCTGGGTGCTGCTGTCCGGCGACGACGTCTGGGCGCTGCGCCTGCCCTCGGCGCTGGCCGGGGCGCTGGTGGTGCCGCTGACCTACGCGCTCGGCCGGCGGCTGGGCGGCGGTTGGGTCGGGCTGATCGCGGCCGTGCTGCTGCTCGTCCACCCGTTTGCCCTCTGGATCTCCCAGGACGCCAAGGCCTACAGCCTGCTGATGGCGCTCGTCGTCTGGTCGCTGATCGCGCTGGTCGATCTGCTGCAGGCTGCCGAGATCCGCCTGCGCACCTGGCTGGGCTGGCTGGCGCTGCTGGCGGCGCTGCTGATGCTGCATCGGCTGGCGCTGCTGCTGGTGATCGGGCAGGTGGCGCTGGTCGGTTGGTACGGGCCGCTGCGCGGTCGCCTCCGCCGGATCGCCCAGCTGGCGCCGCTGGCCCTGCTGCTTGGGCTGGCCCTGGGCTTGACCTTCGGCCTGCGCCAGGATTCGAACGCGCCGCCGGTCGGCACCGCCATCAATCCGGCCACGGCGCTGTGGGAGCTGCTGGGCTTCTTCACCCTCGACCGCACCCCGGCGGCGCTGCGCTGGCTGGGCGGGTTGGCGCTGGTGATTGCGGCGGGCGGCGGAGTGAAGTTGTATCAGCGCCGTCGACACGGGGCCGCGCTGGCCGGACGGCTGCTGCTGACCTGCGGCGTGCTGCCGCTGGGCCTGTATCTGGCGGCGCTGGCGCTGGGCGCACCGCTGTTCGAGCCGCGCTACATCAGCTTTTTGCTGCCGCTATGGGCGCTGGCCCTGGCCTTCGGGGTCGCCGCGCCGACCGAGATCGGCCTGGCGCAACGCCGCCGCTGGCTGCTGGGTGCCGGGCTGGCCGCGCTGCTGGTGGGGTTGCAGCTGGCCGCGCTGCTGAGCAAACCCTACGGACTGTGGAGCGGCGCGGTGGTCAAGGAGGACTATCGTGGCGCGGTCAGCGAGCTGGCCCGGCGGGTGACGCCGGGCGACGTGGTGATCGTCCACCCGGCCTATATCGGCGCGCTGTATCGCTACTACGCCCGACGGGTCACGCCCGACCCGCTGCCGAGCGCCCAGGCGTTTGGGCGGGCCGGCGCGGTCGGCTACGACCAGAAAGAGTTCGACAACGACTACTCGGCGCTGCTGGCCGGAAAACGGCGCGGCTGGCTGCTGCTCGCCCCGCTAAACGCGCAGACCATCGATCCGCCCAACCCGCAGTATCCGCAGGACGACATGGGCCGGGTCGGGATCAACTTCCTGACCGCCGACCTCAACGAGAAGTGGCGCTGCCTCGATGAGCCATACCGGGTCTTCAACGGCCTGCGGCTGCTCTGCCAGAGCTTTCCGGCTCCACTGCAGCCCAATTCGCTGGAGATGCACGGCGCCTGGCCGATCCCAGCCTCGGCGACCGCGACGTTTGGCGATGGGCTGGACCTGCTGGGCTACGAGTTCGCCCCGTGGCGTGCCGATGGCACGGCGCAGCCCGGCGGGACCCTGCCGATCCGCCTGAGCTGGCGGACGCGGGCGCCGCTGCCGGCCGACTACCGCATGTTCGTCCATCTGGTGCCGGCGCTGGGCGCACGGGTGGCGGCGCAGCTCGACACCGCCCCGCTGAGCGGCGGCCTGCCGACCTCGCGCTGGCCGCTCGACCGCCCGCTGCATGACGAGGTGGCGGTGCCGCTGCCCGTCGACATGGCGGCCGGGCGCTACCTGGTCGTGCTGGGCTGGTACGATCCGGCGGTTGCCGGGGTTGATGCGCAGCGGCTGCCGGTCAGCGCCCACAGCGGCCCCGCTGAGGGGACGATTATCGAGCTTGGCACGATTGAGGTCACACAGTGATGAAACAGCGCTTTCGGTTTGATAACCCGACAATTTTGATTCTGCTGCTGGCCCTGGGGCTGCGCCTGCTGGTCTGGCGGACGCTGCCGTACCGCGACTGGATTAGCGACGAGGGTGAGTACTGGGCGGCGGCGACCTGGCTGGCCCACGGGCGCGGCTTCGCCTTTTTCGACGGCTGGGTGTGGTCGCGGCCGCCGCTGTATCTGCTCTTTCTGGCCGCCCAGATCAAGCTGTTTGGCCCGACCGCGCTGTGGGCGCCGCGGCTGGCCCAGGCCCTGCTCAGCGTGCTGGCGGTCTGGCTGGTGATGCTGATCGCCCGGCGGCTGGCCCCGCGGGACCACGCCCGCCCGGTCGCGCTGCTGGCCGGCGGCCTGATGGCGCTCTCCTACTCCTTCGCCACCTTCGCCTACCTGCTGCTCTCCGAGACCCTGTTTCTGGTGCTGTTTCTCGGCGGCGTGCTGGCGCTGCTGCGCTGGGGTCAAGCGCTGAGGACGCCGGGCCGAACATTCCTCGCGGCCCACCGCGACCTGCTGCTGGCGGGCGGGCTGCTGGGGCTGGCGGCGCTGACACGGGCGGTCATCCTGACCTGGCTGCCGCTGGTAGCGCTGTGGGTCTGGATTCTCATGCGCCGGACGGCGGATTCAGCGAACAGCGATCAGCCAGATAGCCCACCTGCGACGCCCAAATCCAGGCTCGCGGCCCACGCCCGTGCGCTGATCCCGGTGCTGCTGCTGACCGCCAGCGTGTGCGTGGTGGTGCTGCCGTGGACGGCCTACGCGACCGCACGCTGGGGCCAGGGCGCCGGGCTGATCCTGGTCGACACGACCGGGGGCTACAACTTTGCCTTTGGGGCGCTCAAGTCGCTGCCAAAGGACAACCCCGAAGGCATGGTCGATGAGGACCATCTGCACGACCGGCTGTGTGGCGGCGTGCGCTGTGATGGGGCGCAGGCGGCGCGGCAGGCGCAGGCCTACGCGCTGGGCTGGCGCTGGATTCGCGAGTACCCGGCGGGGTTTGGCGCCAAGACCGGCCGCGAGCTGCTGGATATGCTCCAGATTCGCTATGGCGGGGCGGAGCGGATGCGCGGCGGCCACACGGTTGGGGCGGTGCCGGGGCCGCACCTCGTCGGGCTGCTGTGGGATGACACGCTGTATATGCTGGCGCTACCGCTGGCGCTGCTGGGTTTGCTGCGCACGCAGGGGCGTTCGGGCAAAGGGCTGGTGGTCGGCTGGCTGCTCTACAACGTGGCGATTGGCGCGCTGGTATTTGCGATCAACCGCTTTCGCCAGCCGCTGCTGCCGTTTGTGTTCATCTACGCGGCCTGTGCGCTGGTGCAGTGGCGGGCGGTCTGGCCGGGGATCTGGCGGCGGCGGGCGGGCTGGATCGCGGCCAGCGTGGCGGCGCTGCTGATCCTGCCCTCGTATCTCTACTGGCCCGCCGTGTTCGACCCGAACCGGCGCAGCTCGTGGCACGAGACCGGGCTGGGCTTCAAGGGCCTGGAGCTGGCCGAAGAATGTCGGACAATTGAGCAAACGCTGGGTGACGGCGCGGTCGCCGAGGCCCGGCGGCTCCACGACCAGCTCGACGCCCAGTACCCGCGGCCGGGATTGAACTGTCTGGCGCTGATCAATGCGAAGCTGCTCCAGGCCGAGGGCCAGAACGAGGCGGCGCTGGCCTTTATGCATACAGCGGTGACAACTGACGAGGTGCAGGCGGCCAAAATCCTGATGCTGGAGGGCGATCTGCTGCGGCGGCTGGGGCGGCTGGAGGAGGCATTTTATGTGTTTGTGCCCCGGCAGGTCGAGGTGGTCAACGACACGCGCTGGGCCTGGGACAACCTCGATCCGCCCGCGCTGGCCCGGCTGGATGTCGGCAACGGCCTGGACTACGGCTACCTGGACGGCTTCTTCAAGCGCGAGACCGCCCAGGGCCTGGATTTTCGCTGGAGCGGCGCCGTGGCGCGGCTGCGCTTTCCGGGCGCCGGAACCGGCCAGCCGCAGACCGTGCAGCTGCGGGTCAACGGCTACACCAACGAGTGGCAGCCGACCACGATCACCCTCAGCGTGAACGGGCAGGCCACGGCGCCGCTGGTGCTCCAGCCGGAGTGGCAGACGCTGAGCGTGCCGCTGCCGCCGACCGCGCCGGGCGCCGCCGTGGTGGTGGAGCTACGCAGCAGCGTCTTCGTCAACGGCCCCGACGATCTGGCGCTGCGGGTGCGCGACCGCACCACCCAGCCACTGCGCCTGCTGGGCTTTCAGCTCGACTGGGCCGAGCTGAAGTAGTGGTGTTGGGCCTAGCGCGACGCCCAGGCCGGCCAACGTCCGTCTATATTAAGCACCAGGACGCGTTTGTCATTCAGGTCCATAAGCTCAAGCCTTCTATCGCGGCTAAACACCAGGAACCGGCCGTCCTTTGACCAGGCATATCCATCCTGCCAGGGCATTCCGCTCGCCAGTGTCTCACGCCGGCCACTATCAACATTGAGGCTGATTAAGTCACGCGTTTTCGACCATGCTCTGTCTTGGGCAAGAATGGTAATCTTGCTGTTGGTGCGCCAGTGAGCGTTCAGCCGGAGCGGGCCGGTATAGTCGGTCAGCTTGCGCTCGCCAGTGC
>JACCRK010000219.1 GCA_013813565.1 Herpetosiphonaceae bacterium | reverse complement strand
CTGCTGGGCCTGCTGCTGCTAAGCGCCGCCGCCATGCTGGTCCCGGCCATCCGCCGCCGCCAGAGCAGCGGGCCGGCGCCACTGCTCTGGACGCTGCTGCTGCTGACGCTGGCCTACGTCGTTGGCGTCGGCGGCGATCACTTCCCGCACGGCCGCTTTTTTATTCCGATCCTGCCGCCGCTCGTGCTGCTGTTCGCCTACGGCCTGCGCGGCGTGGCGGCGACGATCCAGATCGTCCCCAAGGTCGCGGGCTGGGCGGCGGTCGGGGTTGGCTGCGCGATGCTGGCGCTCTCAGCGGTGCGCAATCTACAGCAGTTCCCGCCCTCGGACAGCCGCATCCCTGGCCGCCCGATCTGGGGCGAGAACAGCGTGGCGTTGAAGAATCGCGAGGTCGGCTACTGGCTGAAGGCCAACACCCCGCCGGACACCGTCATCACCACCGGGATCGCTGGGACGCTGCCCTACTACAGCCAGCGCACGGTGATCGACGCCCTGGGGCTGAACGACCTGCACATCGCCCACCTCTCGGTACCCAACATGGGCAGCGGCGATGCAGGATCGGAGAAGACCGACCCGGACTACATTCTCGACCAGCGGCCCGACATCATTCCATTCTCAACCTCGGGCGACTTCCAGCCGATCCCGCGCTTTCAGGCCGAGTACGAGCTGATCGAGGTGGTTGGGCCAGAGGGGCGCGGGATCAAACTCTTTGTCCGTCAAGATCGGAGCCGCTGATGCGGGTGTTGTATGCGATTCCGCGCTACGGCGCCCAGTTTATGGGCAACGAGACCCACGGCGAGGTGGTCAACGCGATTCGCCAGCAGGGCATTGCGATGGATGTGCTGAGCTTCACCACCCGCGATGGCGGCGGCGGGCCGCCGGGCTGGGGGCCGGGCTTTGGCGACGAGGAGGTCTATCGGCATCTGCACAGCAGCACGCTGGCGCTCAAGGTCGCCAGCCGGCTGAGCAGCCCGCTGCTCCACTACGACCATGTGATCTCGATGACCACCGGGCTGCTGGCGGTCACGGGCCAGCGCCGCTACGATATTCTGCATATCGAGGGCGCCTATCCGCTAGGCGCGGTGGCAGCGCTGACCCAGCCGATCCATCAGACGCCGTATATTGTCACCACGACCGGCGGCGACCTGTTCACGCTGCCCGAGCTGAACTATGGCTATGGCCAGTATCCGCTTCCCCGGCGCCTGATCAGCCTGGCGCTGCGGCGGGCGGCCTGGGTGCGGGCCAACTCAACCCTGAGTCTGCGCCTGGCCGCCGAGTATGGCGCCAACGAGGAGCGGGCGACCGTGCTGCCGGTCAGCATCGGCGAGGCCTGCTATCCGCCGGACACATTGCCGCTGAGCGAATTTCGGGCGACCAGCCGGGCCACGCTGGCCGCCCAGTATGGCTGGAACAGTCGGCCGCTGGTGATGTGCGTCGGACGCCTGTTTCACCTCAAAGCCCAGGAGCTGCTGATCGAGGCGCTGCCGGCGCTGCAGCAGGCGCTTGGCCCGGTGCAGCTCTGCATTGTCGGCCCTGACCGCGACGGCTACCGGGAGTTTCTGGAGCAGACCGCCCAGCAGGCTGGGGTGGCCGAATCGTGCACATTTACCGGAGCGGTGCCCAACACCACGATCAGCCAGTATCTGGCCGCCGCCGACGTGCTGGCGGTTCCATCGCGGCTGGAGGGGCTCAACCGGGTCGTGATCGAGGCGGCCGCCGTTGGCACGCCCAGCGTGGTCAGCGATGGCGCTGGTGCGGCCGAGCTGATCGCCACTTACGGCTGTGGCCTGATTGTGCCGCGCAACAGTGCGACAGCCCTGGCCCATGCCATCGAGCGCATTCTGGCCTCGCCGAGCGCCTGGGAGCAGCTCCACCGCTCCAGCCAGGCGCTGGCCGCTCAGCAGCGAGCTAGCGGCGTGGCCAGCGCCCTGGTTACTATGTATCAACGTATTGGCGAACGCCCGCGGGGTGCTGCAACATAGCCATATCATAAAACTATAATCAAGCTATCATCTAAAAGAGCGGCGAATGATTCGACAAATTCAGTGAGAGCATTACAATAACACCCTAATCCATATAGGCTCTAAAGCTGCCCGAGATTCAGGCAGCGCGTATGCATATCTCACTGAGATCATAGCCCTGCCTCATTGCCACTCCACCATCCGTAGTCCTCATATGGTTAGGCAAACAAAACCTAGTTTGTTCGAAAGGAACGGTTATGCCAAAATCACGTCTAACACTCTATAGTTTGCTCACATTACTAGCGATTGGGCTGGCAATCGGAGTATACACCTTCAGCACGACGGCCCAGCAAGCGATTGTTGAGCAAGTACTTCCAGAACCGGTGGCTGCCGACAAGATTCCTGAGGCGCCCGAGGTTGCTGTGCCTGCCGCCAGAGGTGGCCAGGTTGATAGCGAGCGCTTTGATATCAAGCCAGCCCAGTGGACCCAGCGCGATGTTTCGATTTTGCCTGAGTACCAGGCCCAGTGGGATGTGCGGGCGAACAAGCTAACGGTTGGCATGCCCGCTGGCAGCGCGCCAAGCGGCGACGAGGCTATCTTCCTCTCCGACCGCCAAGCCAGCGATCAGAGCCTGGTGGCCGCCCAATTTTTCCCCCAGGGCAACCAGGTCATTGGCCTGGTCTTTGGCTCATCGGAGAACGGCTACTACCTTTTCCGGGTCTTCGCCGACAGTTCAACCCTACCGCATCGCCGCATGCTCCAGCGCTTCGACCCCAAAGCTGGCTACACCACCATTGCTGATGACGCCAAGGGCGCCGGCTACCAGTACGGCCAGTGGCAGGAGCTGCGGGTCGAGCGCAGTGGTAGCAAAATCATCTGCTGGTTTGGGTCGGAAAAAGTGTTTGAGCTCGAAGACAACACCCTCGGTGCCGGCATGGCTGGCGTCTACACCCTGAACACGGGCGACGTGTACATTGATAATTTTACGGTTGCACAACCGTAGCGTTGTTAAACTAGAGGAGTATTCCAATGACGAAGTCGCGTCGCATCTCTAACCGAATGGTTATCTTTGCAGGATGTCTGCTGCTGACGATCATGGCAGCCTATAGTATGAACTCAGCCCGGGCGGCTGGCACGTGGGGTGCAGCATTTGCGCTTACCCCTGCCGATCGTGGAGCTATCTTCCCGGATATCGCGGTTGATAGCACCGGCGTGATCCACGTTGTCTATGTGGAGACCTCCACTGACCTGAACGGCGCTCGCATTATTGCCTATACCAATAACAAAAGTGGCAGCTTCAGCGCATCGCGCAGCCTCTCGGCGCCGCTGAACTTTGCCAGCGACCCAAATATCAGTGTGACCACGCTCAACGGCGTGCCCAAAGTCCATGTTACCTACAGTGCGCGCACTGATGCCGGTAGCAATCTAACTACACATATCTACTATGCAGTCTCCACCAATGGGGGCACGAACTGGGCGGCAGGCGCCTCGATTGCGCCCAGTGTTGTCGGCTATACGCCGTCAATCCATGTTGATCCCACCGGTGTAGCGCACATTGTGTTTGGTGGCTACGAAGGCCTCAACGGCGGCCAGCCAATTATCAACATCTACTATGGCACCAACACAACCGGCGGCTGGGTTGTTCAAAAAATCGCCAGCCGTGACGATGGCAACTCATACAATAGCTTCCCGGCCATCAATTCAACCTATATCAACAATGTTATAACGCTGCATGTTATGTTCATGGGCCAGATTCACAATGGGGGCGAGTTTGGCAAATGGGTCTACTCGATGCGGAAAGTCGGCGCTGGTAGCTGGACCGCACCATCTGTTCGCGGCACCACCGCCGCTAACTTCCCCAAGCTGACGACCCTTGGCAATACGGTCCACGCCACCTGGCAGGGATCAACCGGCGGCACCGATATCGAGCCTTTCTACGCCGTCTCTGCCGATAACGGAGCCTCGTGGTCCACACCAGTCTCACGTGGCACCAACACAGCGCCGCAGGGCAGCCGCCCGGATATCGCACGGGCAGCCGATAACTCCTTGATGATTGTCTGGGATGAAGGCTTCCAGTCCACCGATAGCAAGACCGATATCTGGTCAAACTACTCGCCAAATGGCGTATCCTGGATCGGCGCTACTCCAGTCTATAAAGCAACCGGATTCTCTCTGGAGAGTGAGGTGGCTGGCTCGTGCGAGAACTATCATGCAGTCTGGCACGACTCGGCAACAGGTGTTTATCGTATCTTCTTCAACCAGACCGGCCCAACAACCAGCGCAACCTGTGGTGAGCCACCAGTAACCCCAACCCCGACCACGCCACCGGTGGACTTCACGGCAACCCGCACGAGCGCCAGCCCAACTAAAGACCCGAACGTCAGCGTGGCACTGAGCAACTATCTCGGCAGCCCCAACCAGGTTCGCTACAGCACAATCCCGTTTGGCGCTGGCGATGCCGTGCCGGCCTGGGGTCCTCTCCCTGGAACCAACACGTTCAGCCTGAATGTAAGCGGTGGGGTGAATGACAACTGTCTGGTGACAATCTATGTGCAGGTCAGGAACAGCAACACCAGCCAGTTCTCAGCCGTCAAAGAAGTCACCGCCAGGGTCGATACTGCTATCCAGTCCGAGATTAGTATCTACTCGCTGCAGCAGTCACCCTTCCGCCCAGCAACAGAAGCTACTGGGCTTTCCGGGCAGGATAATGCACCTGATGGCGGCGACCCATACTACACCCGCGACCGCACCTTTGCCTATAAGATCTCCCAGGAGCCGACCGGGTGCTCTGGCGTCAGCAAACATACCGTCGAAAAGCTGAGTCCGGCATCACCAACCTACCCATACAGTGGCTATGGGGTGTTTATGGACCCATTCAATGAGAATCCAGACACGAACGGTGTGGTCTACAATGAGCAGGCGGTTCAGGCAACTGTCATTGTCACCGATACCCTTGGCAACGTCAGGATTGTCCACAAAGACCTGTTCTACGATGATGATCCGCCGATCCTGGCATCTGGTGGAACCACCTCGTTCCCGATTGGCTCGAACACCGATAGTCTGGCGGTTACTATGAACTTTACCGCTAGTGTGACCGATGATGGCTACCAGAATACGGCTGCTGCCGATAAGAAGTACTGGGGCGCCTGGATTGTGGCAACCAATAGCGCCACGCTGCCAAGCCCGGCAACCTTCCAGCAGTATGGCTATGTTCGATCCATTCCTGTCGGTGCAACCAGCATCAACAATGTCATTCTGGTCAATGGTTCGCCTGATATGCGCACACACGGAACCCGCTTTGTGCATATCCGCTTCCTTGATGGGGCCGGTAACTACACTGAACAGGGTATTACCTCGCCGGCCATTACCTTGAATCCTAACTTCAAGGGTATTCAAACCTATCTACCGCTGCTTCGACGCTAATTAGCCACTCCACTCGTGTTGCGAAGGGACAGCCGTTGGCTGTCCCTTCGCTGTGCGTAACGGCCCGGACAAACACCACAATCAGCGTTTTCATGTATCATAGCGAGCGACAATCCATTTAGGACTTCTACAGTATGCGTATAGCCTATATTGCTTATCCAACCAGCCTGATGCTCGCCTCTGCCAATGCGATTCAAACCTGGACCACCCTGCGCGAGCTGAAGCAGGTCGCCCCAGAAACCCTGGTGATTATCCCGCGCTGGCTGCGCGAGCCGAGCCGTTTCAGCGAGGTCGCCGCGATCCATCTGCCGCGCCCGGCGATTGGCAAGCTCTCCCGTCTGTATCGTTCGACGCTGTGGTATTATGCGGAGCGCAGTGCGTTTGCGGCCATGAGCGCTGCGGTGGTGGCCTGGCAGCAGGTTCGCGCCAGACCGGTCGATGTGGTCTACATTCGCGAGGTGATTGGGGCCGGCTGGTGGGCGGCGGTCTGGGGGCCGCTGCTCGGGATTCCGGTCGTCTATGAGGCGCACGATCTGGAGAGCTGGAACCCTTCGCGGGCCAAGGAGCGCTGGGCGCAGCCCTTGCTCAATCTCCTTGATCGGGTGGCCCTGCGGCGATCGGCGGCGGTCGCGTCGCTCACCGAGGATTTTCGGCGTCTGCTGAGCAGCATCGGCTGGCGCCAGCCCGCCGATGTGGCGGTGATCCCCGATGCCTTTGATCAGTTTATGTATGCGCCCGGCGATCGGGCGGCGGCGCGCCAGCAGCTTGGTCTGCCGGCCAGCGCGCCGATCGTTGTATATGCCGGAATGACCTTCTCGTACCGTGGCCTCGAACGGCTGGTCGATGCGTTTGCGGCACTCCAGGTGGATCATCCAGCGGCGCTGCTGCTCTTTGTCGGCGGCCGGCCAGCGGAGATCGCCCGCTTTCAGGCTCAGGCTGATGCGCTTCAGCTTGGCGACGCGGTGCGTTTTTTTGGGGCACAGCCACAAAGCGTCACGCCGGCGTATCTCCACGCCGCCGATGTGCTGGTGATTCCTGATACTGTCACCGATGTCACAGCCTCGCCGCTCAAGCTGTTTGAGTATCTGGCCGTGGAGCGTGCGGTGGTGCTGCCAGCTATTGCGGCGCTCCGCGAGGTGCTGCCAGCTGAGATCGGGTATTATTTTCAGCGGGGCAACACCGCCGCCCTGGAGCAGGCGCTCCGCAGCGCCCTGGCCGATCCGCAGCGCGCCGAGCGTGAGCAGGCCGGGCGGCGCTGTGTTGAGGAGCATACCTATACCGCCCGCGCCCAACGAATTATCGCTGTCTGTCAAAAAGTTAGGATCGTAGGTTAATAACAATGCAGATAAATCAGCTGATTGAAGATTATGGGCGCACGATGCCGCCCGAGGCTAAACCAGCCTACTTTCGTCTCCACCGCTACCGCTTCCGCGATCTGCTCCGCGCTCTGCCAGCAGCCCCGGCGCGCATCCTGGAGATTGGGACCACGCCGGGCACCTTCACGGGAATTCTGCGCCGGGCCGGCTACGAGGTGGCCGGGATCGACCTGTTCCCCGAGGGTCGCGCAGCCCTGTGGCAGGAGCTTGGCGTCGAGGTGATGTTCTGCAATCTTGACGAGCAGCCCATCCCCTACGCCGATGAGTCATTTGATGCCGTGGTGTTCTCCGAGGTGATCGAGCATCTGGCCGGGTCGCCGCTCCGGCCGCTGCGCGAGATGGCGCGAGTGCTGCGCCCCGGCGGCCGGATCGTGATCTCCACGCCCAATCAGTTTTATTTCAAAAGCCGCATGAAGATGCTTGGCGATGTGGTCCTCAACCGCCCGTTCGAGTCGTTCAGCGCGTTCACCCACTCGATGCAGCTCGATGGGCCGCAGCGCTACTACAATCACAGCCGGCTCTACACAATGCCGGAGCTGCGCTGGATGCTGGAGCAGGCCGGGCTGAAGGTGGCGCTGGAGCATTTTGGCGATGCCTGGGAGCGGGTCGGCATCGAGCGCCGCCGCGTTTTTCAGCACCCGCTGCGCGTCGGCACCAAGGCGGCCCTCTGGGTGCTGACCGCCCTGCGGCCGCGCTGGCGCTCCATGCTGCTGATCGTCGGGATGAAAGCTAAGGCATGAAGGCACGTCGAATGACATTTGTGCCAGCGCTGACCGCCCTGCTGCCCCGCCAGCGTGGCGTGCTGATTATTGGGCTGCTCTGGCTGATTGTGTTACCCCTTGGCCTGTTTCGGATCTATGCCACCGATGAGGTGCAGTACTATGCCTATCTGCACTCGGTGTACTTCGATGGCGATCTGGATTTTGCCAACGAGTACCGGCATTTTGCCGACATCGGCCGCGCCAACAACGATCCGGCGGTCTTCGATGCGCTGCTCCGCGAACACCCCACCGACCCGGCGCTCAATCCGGCGACCGGCAAGTATCGCAACGTCGCGCCAGTTGGTGCGGCAATCCTGTGGTCGCCGTTTTATCTGGCTGCCGATTGGCTGGTGCGGCTGGGCAATACGCTCGGCGGCGCAACAGCTGCCGATGGCTATAGTCAGCCCTATATTTTTGCCGTCTGCCTGGCCTCGGCGTTCTACACGCTGCTGGGTCTGATCCTCTCGTATCGCCTGGCGCGGCGCTGGGTCGGCGACTGGGCCGCCACCATCGCGACGCTCACGATCTGGCTGGCCTCGCCGCTGGTCTGGTACACCTACATCCAGATGCCGTGGTCACACGGGCCGGGCATGGCGATGGTCGCGCTGTTTCTGACCATCTGGCTGGGGCCGGACGCTGGCCGGCCGATCGTCGAGCAGCGCTCGCAGCGGTCGATCCGGCGCTGGCTGGCGCTCGCGGTTGTCGGCGGGCTGATGGTGCTGGTCCGCGAGCAGCTCGGCCTGTTCCTGCTGCTGCCGGCTATCGAGGGGCTGGTGGCCTACTGGGGCTTCATCAAGGCCCGCGAGTGGGGCGATGTTGGCCGGCTGCTGCTGCGGCATAGCCTGTTTCTAGGCCTGTTTGTGCTGATGTTGCTGCCGCAGCTGGTGGCCTACCAGATTCTGTACGGCCAGCCGCGCCCATCGGGCACGGTCTCGGGCAAGCTCAACCTGATTAGCTACAAGTTCTTTCACACCCTGTTTGACCCACAGCGCGGGGCCTTTTTGTGGAGTCCGATTCTGGCCCTGGCGCTGGTCGGCCTGGCCTTGCTGTGGCGCCGCGATCGCCTGCTGACCATTTTGCTGGCCTGTGGGTTTCTGGCCCAGAACTACATCAATGGCGCGTTTGGCTCGACCTGGCACCTGTCCGGGTCGTTTGGCTTTCGCCGTCTGCTGGAGTGCACGCCGATCTTCGTGGTTGGGCTGGCACTGCTGATCGAGCGCATCCATTGGCCCAAAGCGGTGATTGCCACGCTGGCGCTGCTGTTTGTGCTGTGGAACGCCGGCCTGATTGTGCAGGCCACAGTGTCGAATCCACAGATCAAAACTGGCCTGAACTGGGACACGATGCTGGAGTCGCAGCTTGAGGCGCCGCGGCGGGCCTGGAGCAAAGGCTATCAGCTGCTTTTTGATCGGTGTGCGCTTATGAAGAATTGTCCGGAGGGCCAACAATGATTGTGTATTTAGTCCGTCACGGCATCGCCGAGGATTGGGCAGCGAGCGGCCGTGATCGTGACCGCCGCCTGACCGAGCGCGGCCGCAAACGTATTCAACAGTGTGGAGTGGGGCTGAAGCGGCTTGGGGTTAAGCTGGATGTGATGTTAACCAGCCCGTTCCCCCGTGCGGCGGAGACCGCCAGCATCATCGCCGATACGCTCAACTGCACCGAGCGGCTGCAAACCGCCGAGGTGCTGCAGTCGGGCGGCGGCGGCGACAAATATGTTCGACAGCTGCTCCACGATCGCACCGGCGAGATTATGCTGGTCGGCCACGAGCCGGAGATGTCGCTGATGGCCGCCGATCTGGCCGGCAATGGCACCAGGATTGTGTTCAAGAAAGGTACTGTCTGCCGGATCGATCTGCTCGATGCGAATGCCCACGGCGAGATCGTCTGGCTGCTCGCGCCCAAGATCCTCACGGCGCTGGGTAAATCATAGGGCTGGGGCATGTGGTGGCTGAGCTTGCCGAAGGACAGCCAGCGGAGTACGTGCGCCTGCATCAACTACCTGGAATGCGGGAGACCGCCAGCACAACGTTGTGC
>JACCRK010000184.1 GCA_013813565.1 Herpetosiphonaceae bacterium | reverse complement strand
TCACTGGTGTGTACCCGCAAGTGTGGACGGAGTTCACCGCCACTATTTCGGGCCTGGGGGCTCCGACCACCGGCCGCATCGCTTTCCGCTACTTCGTCACCAGCGGCGGGCCACAGGGTGCCAACTCCAGCTACATTGGCATTGATGATGCCCGCTACTGTGCAGCGGCTGGCGCTACCCCGACCGCGACGGTAGCCACCCCGACCACCCCGACCGCGACGGTAGCTACCCCGACCGCCGTCACGCCAACTGTGACGAGCACCACACCAACGGTCGTTGTACCTGAAACCAAGCTCTATCTACCGCTGATTCTGCGCTAGATAGTCCAGCCTACCGCCGCACTTCACAGTGTGGCGGTAGCCAACCATCGCAGCAGCCCGCCATCCGAGTTTCGTGATGGCGGGCTGTTTTTTTAGGCCGCAGAGCCGCCTGGCTTCTCAGGAAGCGGGATCCCCTCGGGCGGCGGGCCATTGGCGGTCTGCATGCGGGATAGCAGCACCACCGCGACCAGAATCAGCGCCCCGCCAGCAACCTGTAGCGCGACGACCCGCTCATCCAGCACCAGCACCGCCAGCACCACCGTCACCAGTGGCTCCAGCGCCGAGAGCGTCGCCGCCGCCGTCGGGCCGATCTGCTCCAGGCCAATAAAAAACGTCACAATAGCGATCACGGTTGAGATCAGGGCCACGCCGACGATCGCCAGCCAGCCCGTCAGGGTCGCCGGGAACACCGGCCCTTCCAGCGCCATCAGCCCACCGTAGACCAGCGCAGCCGAGGCAATGATCACCGTCGATGCTGGGATTGCGCCCGCCGCCGGGGTGACGCGGCTGCCGACCAGAATGTAGACGGCATAGATCAAGGCCGCCAGCACCCCAAGGATAATCCCCAGCGGCCGCCCACCGCCCACCGGGCCAATCGTCAGGCCAGTGCCAACCACCGCCAGCACCAGCGCGCTGACTTTGGGCCGCGTCAGCCGCTCTTTGAATAGCACCACCGAAAAGATTGTAACCAGCACCGGGTAGAGGTACAGCAGCAGCGCCACCAGGCCAGCCGAGGCCATGGTTAGGGCAGTGAAGAATGCCAGCGACTGCCCAACATAGGCCAGCCCTCCCAGCAGCACCAGCCCCAGCAGCGTGCGCCCACGGGGCAGCGCCAGACCGCGAACCCACATCAGCCCAAACATACAGACTGCCGCAATGCTGAAGCGCAGGCAGAGCAGCGTAACTGGCGAGGCGCCCGCCGCATAGGCCAGCCGGGCAAAGATCGCCAGGCCACCAAACGCGACCGCCGATGTAATCATGGCCGCAAAGCCCACCCAGCGTGGCCGCCGCCGTGGCGCGGCAGGAACCCTGAGCGGGTTTTCAGTCTGGGTAGCGCGATTTTCCATACTTAACTCCTTGGATACACTATGAAAGCGTGATTATAGCGCCAATGCCAGGAACCAGAACAGACAAAAAGGACCCGCAATCCAGTGACTGGATGCGGGTCCTTGCGGCTTGTCTCGGTTGCGCATTCGGCGTCGATTAGCCAACGGAAGCGCCAGTTTTTTTTGGCTAAATCAGCAACTTTAACCCATCAGAATAAGCTAATCCCTAGCCCCTGCGCGAAAGCGCCCTAGCGCGTAATTGTCAGCAGCTGGCCATCGCCGCGCCCGTAGACCTCGGGAAAGTAGGTCTCGCCGGCGGTGGTCGGGATGACGTGGAACTGGCCGGTCGTGGTGGCGCGCATCGTGTAGCTGTACAGATATGAGCCTTTCGGCAGATAGTCGGCGAACAGGGCGACTTTTTCATCGCGCAGCTCGCTCCGGCTGTACCAGTTCCACCAGCCCCAGTACCAGTCGCGCGTGATCGACTCGGCACCGCCCAGACCCGGCCGCTGCCGGTCGAGGCTGGGACTCTGCTCCAGCAGGCTGGTCGTCGCCAGGCCGGTGTCGATCAGCTCGGCCCCGGCGGGCAGCGGATCCTCCAGCGCCAGGTAGTAGAGGTCGTGTGGGGCGACGATCGAGAGATCGACCCGGACCACGTCGCCGAGCTTGACTGTGCTGACCGGCGGGCACGCCAGGCCATCGAGGCAGCTGGCCAGCGTATAGCGCCGCTCGACGATCACGCCACGGTCGAGGGCCTTGATCGTCTCGACCGGCAGGAATGCCCGCAGATAGGCGCTGTAGTACAGCCTCCCGGCGCCCTCGCCCCGGCCAATCGTCAGCCGGTTGCCCTGATCGCGCAGCAGCCGCGCCACGTCGATCGACAGGGTGATCGGCTGGTCGACGCTGGCCTGATCGATATGGCCGGCCGCCTGCTCGCCATCGTTGAGCCATGCGGCGTAGTCGTAGTCGGCCTTGAGCTCGCCAGTGTGAACCATCCAGTCAGTGAGCGCCATAATCGACCAGGCCGACTCCTGGGTGGTCTCCCAGATGCCGTCCTTGCGCGCCACCATCAGCCAGCGCACGATGTTGGGGTTGAGCTGGTTGGCCGGGTCGAGCTGCACCAGTGCGGCCAGGATGATCGCGGTCGAGCGGGTGTCGGTGTTCATGCTCCACCAGTCGTACTCGTCCTCCTCCCAGTGCGCCCCGTTGGCGCTGATGATCGCGGCGTTGTTGAGGTCCGAGAGCAGCGTTTTGATCCGGGCATCGTCGCTGGTGGCGCCATCGGCGTGGAGGGCCAGGGCCAGCAGCGCCCGGGCATAGGCGCTGAGCTTTTCGCGCACGCCATACAGCTCATTCAGCCGAGTCGGATCCGACTGCTGCCCGGCGCCGAGCACGTACAGCAGCCAGGCCTGCTGGTTGGCCGCCGGCACGGTATTGAGCGTGCTGGTGGCCTGGAGCTGGCCGCTCAGGTAGCTCAGGCCCCGGCTGATGACGTCGTCCTTGATCGTGTAGCCAGCCTCTTTAGCGCGGAGCAGTGCAAACACGACATAGGCACTGGTGTGCGGATTGCTGGCATCCTCAACCCACCAGCCCCAGCCGCCGTCGTCGTGCTGCTGGTTGTACAGGCGGCCCAGCCCCTCGGCGACCAGCGCTGGCAGGCGGGCCTCCAGCTCGGCGTTGGGCACGCCCAGCTGCTTGAGGGCGCGGGCGGTCAGCACGTTGGGCAGGAAGCTGGAGACGGTCTGCTCGGCGCCCTCGTAGTCGTAGTGCTCCAGATAGTCCAGGCTGTCGCGCATCCCGGCGGCCAGCGATGGGTCCAGCCGCACGGTCAGCGCACCGCTGCGGGTATCGATGCTGCTCGGCAGCGCAATCACCTCGGTGCGCGATCCGGCGGCCTCCAGCTGCCCGCCGGTGCCAACGGTCTCGGGGGCGCTGTAGCGATAGATCGGCAGGCTGCCATCCGGACCGGTCGCCAGCCGGGGCTTGCTGGCATCGGAGTACTGGCCGGCGACGGCGCTAAACACCAGGTCGGCGTGCTCGACATCCTGGGCGATCGCCTGCCAGGTCACGGTGACCTCGCCGTTGGCCGGGATGGTCACGGTCTGGGTCAGCGGGCTGGTGATCGTCAGGCCAGTGGTGGCGAGCGCCACCTGGGTCTCCAGCGGGCTGGCGGTGTTGTTGCTGATGTTGGCCGCCAGATCGACCACGTCCTCGACGACGAGGAAGCGCGGCGTGACCGGCCGAACCAGCAGCGGCTTGGTGACGACCAGATCGCTCAGGCCCTCGCCAACGCTGGTGTCGCCGGTCAGGCCCACGCCGCGCAGCACCCAGGTGGTCAGATTGTCGGGCAGTTTAATCTCGACGCTGGCCCGCCCGGCGGCGTCGGTGGTGATGCTGGGGTTCCAGTAGGCGGTGTCGGCAAACTCGCCGCGCACGGTCAGCCCGCCAGGCGCGTTGGCCACCTTCGCCAACTCGTCAGTGCGGCTGTACAGGCCGTCGGCCACCATCCCTGTCGCTGGCACGGCAGACTCTTGCATTGGCGCCCCCGCCGCCGTATCGCCGCCAGCCATGCCCGGCGCTTGCCGCTGCTGCTCCTCGAGATCCTGCTCCAGCTCGGCCTGGAGGCGGTCGGCGGAGATCGCCAGGGCGTTGGCGGTGGTCACGCCAAGGCCGCGCCGGCCGTACAGCGCCGCGCCGATGGCGTTGGGCGTGCGCGGCAACAGGCTCAGCACGGCCTTGTCGACCAGGTCCAGCGACAGCTCGGTGGCGACCGGCTGCCCCGCCGCGTCGGTCACCTGCACGGCATAGCTGACGCTCTGGCCCGGCGTGGCCTTATCAACGCTGGGCGTCAGCGCAATGTTGAGGGTCTGCTCGACGGGCGCCACCGCCAGCGGCAGGATGCCGACCTTGTAGCCGGCCGCCCCGGTCGGGCCATCGGAGCCGGTGAACAGCACCACCGAGACAAACACATTCGGCGCATGCGCGGCGGTCAGCGGCAGCCGATAGATCGTGCTGTTGCCTTCCATCCGCCGCACCTCGTGGCTCAGAATCCCGCCGCGCTCGACGCTGATCAGTGCCCAGTGCGGCCCCTGGAACGGCGAGGGGATCAGAATCTCGGCGGTCTCGCCGGGCTGGTAGCTGGTGCGGTCGGCGATCAGGTTGAAGCGGTCGTTGTTCTCGCGCCGCCAGGAGACATACGTGTCGCCGGCGACCCACACAAACAGGGTTGATTTGATGCTACGATTTCCGCTGTCGGTGGTGGTCGCCACCACCTGATACGAGCCGCCCTCGCTGGGGGTCCAGGCGATCACCGCCGCGCCGTTGCTGTCGGCGGTCACCGCCTGGCGCTCGACCGAGGTGCGCTGCTCCCGCCACTCCCAGCTACCGCCGCCAAACTCGTTTTTGATGAACGTGCTGTCCCAGGTGTAGCGGAAGATCTCGATGCCGACGGCCTGGTTGGGAACGCGCCGGGCCTGGGTGTCGGCGACCACCAGCTCGATCTGCTGGGGCTTGCCGGCCTCGCCGACGTAGCTCTGCGCCGCCAGGCCGAGGTAGATCTCGCCGGCGTGGACGATGACGTTTTCGCGCCCGGCGATCACCTGGTTGTCTTTGCCGGTCGCGGTCGCCTCAATCGTCAGCTTCAGGCTGCGGGTGATCGGCTGGCCGTCGCCGTCGAGCAGATCGGCGGGCAGGTCGATCACCAGCTGGCCCTGGGCGTTGGTCGTGCCGCTGCCGCTCAGGAGCGGGGTCGGCGGCACGCTTGGCTGCCACCAGCACTCCCA
>JACCRK010000152.1 GCA_013813565.1 Herpetosiphonaceae bacterium | reverse complement strand
GGCTCAACCCGCGCCTGCGCGAGGCGGCGGCGGTGCTCGGCGCCGCGCCGGGCCAGGTGATCTGGGAGATCGATGCGCCGCTGCTGGCCCCGGCGGTGGTCGTGGCGGCGATGTTTGCCTTCACCATCTCGCTGGGCGATTTTGGGGCGGCCCTGGTGCTGTCGGTGACCAGCCCTGACACCGCGACAATGCCGGTGGTGATCTATCGCTTCTTTGGCCAGCCCGGCGCGGCCAACTATGGCCAGGCGCTGGCGATGAGCACCCTGCTGATGCTGGTGACGCTGGTGAGCTTTGGCGTGATCGAGCGGCTGCGCGGTGAGGCGGCCGAGTTTTGAAGCAAAATGGGGGACAGTGATGCGACGAATCAGACAAACGCTGGGCCAGCTGCGCAGTCGCTGGGGCTGGAAGCGAGCCGGCGTGCTGCTGCTGGTGGCTGGCGCATGGCTCCTGCTACTGGTGAATATCGGGCTGGCCGCTGCCACCAGCGCCGAACGTTTTGATGATGTGGCCAGCGTCACGCCCCATACAGTTGGGCTGATTTTCGGGGCCGGGCTGGTCAATGGCAAGCCATCGCCAGCGCTGGCTGAGCGGGTGCAGGGTGGCGTGGCGTTGTATCGGGCTGGCAAGGTTAAGCATCTGCTGATGAGCGGCGATAACAGCGCCAGCGACTACGATGAAGTCACAGCAATGCGCGACTATGCGATCAGCCTGGGCGTGCCGGCCGCCGCTATCACCCGTGACTATGCCGGATTAAGCACCTACGAAACCTGTTTTCGCGCCCGTGAAATTTTTGGCGTGGCTGATGCGGTGGTGGTGACGCAGGACTATCATCTACCCCGCGCCGTGTACACCTGTCGCAGCCTGGAGATTGATGCGGTTGGCCTGGCTATTCCCGACTGGCAGCACCACCCTGAGCGCAGCGCAACCCGCTACACTGCCAGCCAGCAGATCAGCTACACCTTGCGTGAGTGGCTGGCGACCGGCAAAGCCTTCGCCCAGCTCCACATCACCCGCCCGGCGCCAACCTTTCTGGGCCGCTTCGAGGGATTGGGCGAAAAGCCGTAGGGCTTAGGGCTTAGGGATTAGGCTTTTTCAATGCGATAAAACCCTTAGCTATACCCAGAAGAGGGCCTGATGATCGCGGAGCTGGTGGCGCTGGGTTGATTAAATTCCTTCACTATTTCCAGGAATTGTCGTGGTGTTCGTGATACAATGCACAGAGTCAAAGGGTTTCGCAGCAATGGAGCAACGCTATGGCGAATAAAATTCCTGAACATTTTCGCGACCTGCGCGAGTGGATCGCTTTTCTGGAAAAACGGGGCGAGCTGAAACGCATCAAAACGCCGGTATCAGCCGACCTTGAGATCACCGAGATCACCGACCGCATCTCGAAGCTGAAAAGCGGCGAGGGCAATGTCGCGCTGCTGTTCGAGAACGTCATCGGCCACTCGATGCCGGTGCTGATCAACGCGGTTGGCACCGAGCAGCGGATGGCCTGGTCGCTGGGGCTGGAGAAGCTCGACGACCTGCGGGCGCGGCTGGGCAACCTGGTTAAGCCAGAGGTCCCCGAGGGCATGCTGGAGAAGCTCAAGAAGGCCGGCGAGCTCTCCGAGGTGCTGCGCTACCGGCCAAAAAGCGTCAGCAGCGCGCCCTGCCAGGAGGTCGTCTGGACCGGCGACCAGATCGACCTGACCAAGATTCCGATCCTCCAGTGCTGGCCCGACGATGGCGGCCGCTACATCACCCTGACCACCGTGATCACCCGCGACCCGGTCAAGGGCATTCGCAACGTCGGCATGTACCGGGTGCAGGTCTACGACAAGAACACCGTCGGCATGCACTGGCAGATCCACAAGGGCGGCACCGAGCACCAGCGCGAGGCCCTGCGCAAAGGCGGGGTGAAGCTGCCGGTGGCGGTGGCGATCGGCGGCGACTACGCCACGATCTACTCCGGCTCCGCGCCGCTGCCGCCGGGCATCGACGAGATTATGCTGGCGGGCTGGCTGCGGCGGGAGCGGGTTGAGATGGTGCCGTGCAAAACGATTGACCTGGAAGTGCCCGCCAACGCCGAGATCATCCTGGAGGGCTACGTCGATCCGGCCGAGAGCCGCCTGGAGGGGCCGTTTGGCGACCACACCGGGTACTACTCGCTGGCCGACCAGTACCCGGTGCTCCACCTGACCGCGATCACCATGCGCAAGAACCCGATCTACCCGACCACGATTGTCGGCTACCCGCCGCAGGAAGACTACTGGCTGGGCAAGGCCACCGAGCGGCTGTTTCTGCCGCTGATGCAGCTGGTCGTCCCCGAGGTGGTCGATGTGAACATGCCGCCGGAGGGCACGTTCCATAACCTGCTGGTGGTCAGCATCAAAAAGAAATTCCCCGGCCAGGCCCGCAAGGTGATTTTTGGCCTGTGGGGCCTGATGCTGATGTCGCTGACCAAGTTTATTATCGTGGTCGATGAAGATGTCGATGTGCAAGATATGAACGCCGTGCTGTTCCACCTCACCTCCAACGTCGACCCGCAGCGCGACACCGTGATCGTCGAAGGCCCGCTTGATGCGCTCGACCACTCGGCGAGCCACTTCGCCTACGGCAACAAGATGGGCATTGATGCGACTCGCAAGCGCCAGGATATCGACCGCTTCCCCCGCGAGTGGCCGCAGGACATTCGCATGACCGACGAGGTGGTGGCGAAAGTGACCAAACGCTGGCGTGAGTACGGCCTGTAGTTTTTGACGGGCTTTATCCAGTGCAATCAATCCGGCTGCCGATAGTACTATTGGGCTAGATTAAAGATTAAAATCGATATAGAATAGAGGTATCGTTTTTCTTTAATGGTCTTTTGGAGGCAGGTATGCAACGTCTGCATCAAGAGCTGGGCCGTTTTTGGGCCTGGCTCAATCGCCAACGTCACGTCGCAGCCCAAGGATTGGTCGAGTACGCCTTAATTCTGGTGCTGATCGCCGTCGTCGTCGTGGGAGCACTGTCAGTGGTTGGCAAGAAGACCACCGACAAGCTGGACAATGTCCAGTGTCAGGTCAATGAGACCGGGACGGGCGCCCCCCCTAACTGCCCGTAGGGTCTGTCGTGCGGAGCCGCCGTCCACTGGGTTCAGTGGGCGGCGGCTTTGTTTTAGCGCGGGATGGGGTTCTCCCTGACAGATTGTGGTTCCTTTGATTCGCCACTCGCCCAGAGGGCACCCGGACTCGCCGACCTTTCAAGGGTAGGTATTTAACAATACAGAACAACTGAGCCAGCGAATCTGATCTATGCTGTCTGTGCTTCAAACAACCAGCAGAGGAGATTCGTATGGCTCAGACTGACAGTTTAGCACAATGGGAAACCGACGTGGCCACCCACATGCCGCACCTTCGGCGCAGTGTTGCCCGGCTTCTAGCGTGGTACAGTTTTGGGATGGTGATGGCGCAATCGTGTGGCTGTACCACCGTCAGTGTCTTCCTGGCCCAGTTGCTGGGGATGAAAGAAAACACCGTCCGCCAACGGCTCCGCGAATGGAGCTATGAGGCCACCGCTAAACGTGGACGCTTGCGGCAGGACCTCGCTGTCCGGCCCTGTTTTCCCGCGCTCATCCGCTGGATTCTGGCCGCCTGGCCCAGCGACGAACGGCGGCTGGTGCTGGTGCTCGATGCCACGACCCTGCGCCAAACCGTCACTGTGCTGACCATCAGCCTGGTCTATCGC
>JACCRK010000144.1 GCA_013813565.1 Herpetosiphonaceae bacterium | reverse complement strand
GGCACAGGTGGCGGCATCCATGCCACTCCCCGTATCCTGGATGGTCAACACGCTGTAGCTCCCGGGAGGAATCCCCGCGGTGTTCACCGGCGTGCTGTCGATGGTCATCCGCTGGGTTGCGATGGAGAGCACGCCGCCATCCGGCATGGCATCGTGGGCATTGAGGACCACATTGATCACCACCTGCTCCAGGTGACCCGCATCCGCCTGGACCGGCTGGAGCGTCGGGTCGAGCTCCAGCTCCAGGGTGCAGAATGGACCCAGCGTCCGCTCCAGCAAGGTGTGCATGGCCTGGATCTGCGCGTTCAGATCGATCCGCGCGATCCGCTGGGGTTGTTTGCAGGCAAAGCCGAGCAACTGCCGGGTGAGGGTACTGGCGCGGGTTGCCGCATGGAACACAGCCCCAAGTTCGTCCTGCACGGGATCATCGACGGGCGTGATCGCCCGGGCAATATCGGTGCTGCTCAGGATAATGGTGAGCAGATTGTTGAAATCGTGGGCGATCCCACCGGCGAGGGTGCCCAGACTTTCTAGCTTCTGGGCCGCAATCAACTGGGTTTCCAGCTGCTGGCGCTCAGCCAGCGCGTGCTCGAGCGCCTGAGTGCGCGCGGTCAGCACCTGCCGGGTGTGTTCCAGTTCCTGCTGCTGCATGAGGGTTGTCTGGAGGGTCTGACGCACCGGTGGTTAAATTGGAGCAAGAGGACGAGCATGATACCCGTGCTCAGGACAAATAGACTGGCGATAAAGAGGTGTGGATGGGTCATCAGCGGCAGCCAGGTTGGAAGGCGCATGAGCTGCATGTCCAGCATGGCAATCAGGAGCACCCCACTGCTACTCAGGGCTGCGGTCATGAGCAGACTCCGGCGCGAGCCAACTAGCCCAACCAGGATCAGGCTGACGCTGAGGGCCGGCACTAATCCCGCCGCGATCACGAGGCCCCAGAGCGCGAGCAAGGTCAGCACGATCAGCAGCAAGGACACGGCGGAGAGCAGCACGGCGGCGTCCAGGTGGCCGCTGCGGAGCCACCGCAGCGCCAGGAGATGGGCCCCAATAATGACCAGCGTTGCGGCCTGCACCATCCACAGGGCGGTTGAGCTGGGGATGAGCAGCGTCACCCCCAGCATCCAGAGCAGCGCGGCCACCAGCACGCTCAGGATATAGGCGCGCACGGCTGGTTCCTGCTGCCGCTCCACCGGATTGGCTACCGCCGGATGTCCCGACGCCCACGGTATGCGCTGTGTCCCCATAACCGACCTCCTGTCCTCGCCCAAGACGAATTGTGCCGCCCACGCTGCTGCGCTTAAGGGACATGACCAACAATCGCGCGATAAGCGGCAGAGTAAACATAATGAAGTAGGGTACTATCTGCAAACCTCCAGTATCAGATATTTTGGGTGACTTGCTGAGCATGGGTCATGTCTGATACTGGATGGAACACGCGCCATGCTTCGATGTCTGATACTATTTTAGTATAAGCGAATTTAGATCACTGGAATGCCCAAAAATTCGCTCCTCTGCCGTTGGCCGCATGATTGTTGATACTCCCCCTTCATAGGATACGCCCTAAGTAAGGCCATGCGCATCAAGCTTGATGCGCATGGGGAATCTTGTTTTAACCCCTAAAAGCTGATCCGACATCCACACTGGAGATCAAGTGTGACCGGGACGCGATACGTTGCGACCTCATCCGCACGATGGTGGGTTACCACCCCGGAGCGCGGATCGACCAGGACCACATCCTGGACGCCGTAGGCAAGATAGATTGGGGGCGACTCACGGTCCTTGGCTTCATACCCCAGGCTGATAATCTCCACCACCGCCGCCGGGATCAAGGTAATCGCCGCATCTTCCTCATCGGGTTCGCGGCACCAGATGCCAATATCCGGCCGCTTATAGGTATCGGCCGCAAAGCGCACCAGGACATCACTATAATGCACACAGCCACAGTCATCCCGTCCAGAGATGGGGCGAATACTTGACTGGATACGAAAGACAGCGCCCTGGTGCCGCTTGGTCGGGAGTGCCTCCCAGATCCCCACACCCCCAACGATCTCAAGTTTCACACCCTGGGCATCGCCCAGCTGGGCAAGGATTTCCACATCCATTGGTGTTCTCCTCGTATACGTGGGTGAGCCCAGCGGCTCACGCCTCATCGTGAAAGCCACGGACGCCGGTGTTTGCAATGGCCGCGGCTTCCAAATAGCGCAACGCCATAACCGGAGAATTCCAGCCGCCGGCATCCTGCAAACGATCCACCGGCGTGCCGGCGCGGGCGGCCAGGGTAGCCCAGGTGTGGCGCAGGTCGTGCGCCGAGAGCTGCGCAATCCCCAACCCGCGACCAAGCTCCGCCACCCGACTCGTAATGGCCCGTTCGCTCATGCCGCTCGTTGTCAGGTGTCCAGACTTACGGCTCGCCCACAGAAGTGACCCCGTTAGCGGGACGTCCTTCCCCAGATAGGCGACCAGCGCTGCCTGGGTTCCCGGGGTGAGCGTATGGGTCTGGGTTTTATAGACCTTCGGGCGATAGAAGGTCATGGTGCCACGCTCCGGATCGATCGACCCGGCCTGCAAGCGGGCCACCTCCCCACAGCGCAAGCCATGGTCAAGGAGCAGATGCAGCAGCACCCCATCCCGGCGGCCTTGGGGTGTATCGGGCTGCACTTTAAGACGGCGCACCTGATCCCGCGACAGCACATGAAAGGTCGCCTTTTTGGCGCCGATCCGGGTGATGGGCCGCGCAGCATCGAGGTTGTGGGCATCCCGGTGGGCATAGCCCTTCACGCCTTTAATAAGCACCACCATCTCGGCAGGGAGCATGCCGGCCTGCGCCGCCCAGCTGGCATACAGGCGAACCGTGGCAAGGCGGGCGTTGACTGAGGCCATGGCATATCCCTCGGTGAGCATCCAGGCGGCAAACCCTTTGACCATGCCCCAGCTCATGCCGGCCCATGGTTCGGCGCTGGTTGCCAGGAGCACGACGCCAGCGGCGTCCACCGGAACCGGCGGCAGCCCAACCGCCAGCAGGTACCGGGCAAACACCGCGAGGTCGGCGTTATGCCGGCGGATGGTATTCGCCGATCGCCGGGCGCGTTCCTCGGCAAAGAGATACGCCCGCGCGGCCCGATCCGCGGCGTGGCTCGCATCACCCATAAAGAAAGACTCAGTGATCGGAAGATGCTGCGATGGAATGATTATGTCAATATTCATACAATACCCTCTGATATATCCCACATATCGGTACCTATTTTAAGTGATTTTCGTCCTCTATGCCACCACACCCGAACACTCTTAACGCACGTTATGCTGCAAATCATGGAGGTCTTATTCAATTATAAGGATGTTGACGCCTAGCCATATAGTGTTATAATGACACTATATGGCTAGTACAACTCATCCTCCTGAAAGGATCGTTATGTTTCCTCTCCAACAACATGTCTATCATTACACAACAAGCCAACGGGCTGTAGAGCATGTTTTGCAGTCCTTTACCTTGAGAATGGGATCATTTAAAGGCCTTAACGATCCCCGTGAAGCAAAGACATGGCCTTTTCGGTTGTATGCTCAGTCTCCTGAAACACTAGCTTCTTTTCCCCCGGACCTCTTTTCGAGGATTAGTGAGTTCATTACCAGCAAATCGTTGATTCTCTGCTGTGTTCAGGACGATCCCACGGTCATTGAGGATCATGAAGATCGGATGTTAAGGTCTGGCTTTGGACATCCTCGTATGTGGGCTCAGTATGGCGAAAATCATAAAGGTGTCTGTTTAGTACTTGATCAGCAAAAACTGCATGCAGCAATTGTTGCTACATTGGGGAGTGATAATCTTTTTTCTGGACCGGTTAACTATCTCAATACTACCTATGGTCCTGTCGCACAGAACGGTTCAAGTGCCTATGATTTAGCCTATGTTGAACCGCTCCTCGAACATGGTTTAGGTACTATTCTTGAGCCATATATACGGCGTTTTCATCGCGATCTTTTCTTTACCAAGCATCTCGATTGGCGTGATGAATGGGAGTACCGTTGGGTCTATCGTTCAAAAGACGGAGAACCTGTTTTTATCCCCATTGCCCAGTGTTTGGAGGCGGTTATTCTCGGGGCAGATTGTGATGAAGTGACATCTGATCGACTTATTCACCAATGCCAGGACCATGGTGTTCCTGCCTATCGTGCATTTTGGCATGGATGGGCAATGTCGTTGATGCCTGCTGTGGCTCAACAAGGCCAGATACTATCCTTGAATGGGATATCATATAACATGACTATTCCATGTTCCGGAGTATTTGTCCAAGCACACGATCAATACGGACAGGTGCAACCTCTATTGATAGACAATGAAGGGCATGTGCGTTTTATAGGAGCTACCAGCGAATCGGGAGATTCGTAAATGCATTGCTCTTTAGTCATTATAATGCTGCAGAGGGTTTATGTTCTCCTTCGCCGAAACCAAATCATAGCTGTAGTTGTCGCTTAGATGTATACCAAAGCGGTTAGAGTACAGTTCGTTGTAACGTACATTACAAGAGTATACGCTACTATGCAATTCGGCCGATCACACTACGAAAAATGCTGCTATCGGTGCATATTTCTCAGCATAGGCATTCGATGTAGGTTTTCGATCTAACTGGGTTAACCCCCATTCTGTAGCCAGATGAAAAGTACCTTGAAGAGGTTAACGACATCTTTGACCTCGATGTTCATAATGAACACGGAAAGCCTTTGATGATTACTGAATCATCAAAGGCTTTCCGTGTTTTAACCGAGTATAAGCTCAATATTTCACTACAAATTACTGGTAGAACCCATTTCCTTGACGCTCTCTCAGCCATGTAGGTATAATCTCTGCATAGTTATTGATTATGCACCGTCCACTTGGTGGATAGTAATATCTATAGAAAGGAGCGAAAAGCAAACACTACACTTTCGTTTGCAAGATTGAGTGATTTCGGTACAATGAGGCTTACACAGAAACGTATGTTCGTTTTGTGCTATTAGATCAAAATTCACAGGAAAGGAGGTGGACAGAATGCAAGCTAGAAAAAATGAAAATCGTCTTAAGATTACTCTCAAGACGATTTACCTGATTGTTGAAGTTTTGATAGTAATCGTAACTGCAACATCAGCTGTTCTAGGAAGAGATGTTTCGGGTCTGACAACACTACACATCTCATACCTAACGTTGGCCCCATTTATATGGACAAACGTCAACTAGTTTTCAAAGGCCAGGGAGATTGCCGTCTCTCTGGTCTTTTTTGTTATAACCGCATAATACCAACGATTTACTGAATTGACAAATTTTATAATACAGTTGTTCTATTTTTTAGAACAACTGTTTTCCTTATTTCAGTGCTGCCCACCTCAGTAATTGTTCTAGTAGATCTACCTAACAAACCCATTGTCGTCGCTCAGGAAGCCGTGCCGCCCGGCCGCTCAAAAATATGTACCGGTCTCGATTCTGCTGATCATTCTAGCACCGATACGTGATCTATCGACGGAGGTGTTTCATGGCACGGCGCGGTGAT
>JACCRK010000065.1 GCA_013813565.1 Herpetosiphonaceae bacterium | reverse complement strand
CCAACGTCTACACCCGCGAGGCCTTTCGCCACACCTCGGTCGTCGCCCCAATCGCCACCGGCCAGATCGCCGGGCTGGGCTGGCGCGGCTATGCGCTGGCGCTGCAGTGGTTTATCGATCGGCAGCAGTAGGCAGGGCGCTGGTGCGATCACGGCGACTGTTTTTGACATCAGGCCGGTTTTCCGCTATACTACGCCTTACGTTATGAATATCACAGGCGCTAAAAACGCTGTGTGGGATTTCATTCATCAATATCGGGGTGTGGCGCAGACTGGTAGCGCGCGGCGTTTGGGACGCTGAGGTCGTAGGTTCGAATCCTATCACCCCGACCAACTAAAAGCGAGAGTATATGCTCTCGCTTTTTTTGTTTAACCGCTTTCGCTCACCATTCGGCCACAACACGGTATAATTTCCCGCAGCTAGTGAAAACTCTGATTATTTTGATTGCCCAGGAGCACCTCCGATGCATATTCGTGACGCGATTATTGCCGTGGTCAACCGCACCGACTTGAGCCAGGACGATGCCGCCGCCGTGATGGAGCAGATGATGAACGGCGAGGCGTCGCCCGCCCAGATTGCGGCCCTGCTCACCGGACTGTATCTGAAGGGCGAGACCGACCGCGAGATCGCCGGGATGGCGGCGGTGATGCGGGCTAAGTCGGTGGCGGTGCCCCACGAGGTTCCAGTTGTCGACACGTGTGGGACCGGCGGCGATAATGCCAACACCTTCAATATCTCGACCGCGGCGGCGTTTGTGGCGGCGGGCGCCGGGGCCACCGTGGCCAAGCACGGCAACCGGGCCATGTCATCGAAGTGTGGCTCGGCCGATGTGCTGGAGGGCCTGGGGGTGAAGATCGAGCTAGATGCCGATGCGGTGGCCCGCTGCCTCAGCCAGGCGGGGATTGGCTTTATGTTTGCGCCCAAGTTCCACCCGGCTATGCGCTACGCCGGCCCGGTCCGGCGGGAGATCGGCATTCGCACGATCTTCAATCTGCTCGGCCCGCTGACCAACCCGGCCCGCGCCGAGTATCAGGTGATCGGCGTGGCCAGCGCGCCGCTGGCCGAGAAGCTCGCCAACGCGCTGAGCAAGATGAACACCCGCCGCGCCCTGGTGGTCCACGGCACCGATGGACTCGACGAGCTCTCGATCAGCGCCCCCAGCCTGATGTTCGATGTGCGTGGCGGCGAGAAACCCCAGCGGGTTGTGGTCGATCCCGAGCAGCTTGGCCTGGCGCTGGCCGATCGCGCCACGATCGCCGGGGGCACGGTCGCCGAGAATGTGGCGATCATTCAGGGAATTTTGCAGAACCAGGATCACGGCCCGCGGCGCGATATTGTGCTGCTGAATGCGGCGGCGGCGCTGCTGGCTGCCGAGCGCGCCGCCGACCTGCGCGATGGCCTCGACCAAGCCCGCGAGTCCCTGACCAGCGGCCGCGCCGCCGAGCGCCTGGGCCGGCTGGTGGAGCTGAGCAATCAGGGGTAGTAGCTGGTAGCTAGTAGCTACTACCCCTGAACTTTAGTCACTCCATTGTTTCTTGTGCGGTACGTACGTCTGATAAACGATGGAATCCAGCCGTGCTGTACTAAATCTCTTGGCGGATAGCTCGCAGCGAGTTTCGTGTATGCAGCACCTAGGAAGCCGCCGCCTAGATGGGTCGCTGTTCATCAATGAGCAGGCCAAGTGCCCCACTAGCTACTAGCCGCCAGCTGCTAGCTACTGATCCGCTAGTACACCACGATCCCATAGCTCTCGCCGGTGCCGGGGATTGCGCTGCGGGCCAGCGCGCCGGCGTTGGAGAGAAAAGCCTCGGGGCTTTTGATGCGGCTGTAGATCAGGCCGCAGATCAGCTGGCCGCTGGCGTCGGGCAGCGCCATCACCCGAATCTCCGGCGTGCGCGGGCCGAACAGGGTGCGATGGCAGGCGGCGGGCACGATCTCGCGCTGCAAGATCGCGGCGGGCGCCAGCTGGTCCGGCGTGGGGTTGAGCAGCACGTCGCGGCCGCTCTGGGCGTTGAGCGGCTTTTGCACAAAGCCCGCGATCGGCCGCCGGCCAAAATGCTGGCGGTACTCGGCGATCAGCGCTGGGGTGACCACCACCGTTTCGGGGATGTGCGGTGACAGGCCCTGCGCCCAGAAATCCGGCAGATCGGCCTTGGATCCATAGAAAAAGTGCAGGATGTGGCTGATCCAGGTGTGCTGGTCGGCGGTCTGGAAGAAGCGGCGGATCGTGGCGATCGCGGCGGGGCTGGCCTCCCGCTCAAGCTGCACCAGATCCGAGTAGACCATCCGCGAGTAGACCCGCCGAATCGGCAGCAGCACGCCGTCGCGGCGATAGTGAAAGCCGCCCTCGGCCTGGATAATCTCCCGTGGGTCGATGATCCCCATGCCCCGCTCGGTGCCGCCGGTCAGCTCCTGGATCGCCCAGAACTCGCGGCGGGTGGCGCAGATCTCCGGCCGATAGTCGACAATCACGCCCTGGCGCGGGTCGTCCTCAACGCCCTGGGTGTACAGGCTGATCAGGTGCTGGCGCAGGCCGGCGGGGTCGAGACCGGGCCAGGCGGTCAGCGTGCTGTAATCGTGGATTGCCGGCCAGGCATCCGCCGCCGCCTCGACCGCCAGCAGCCCGGTGGTCACATAGGTGCCGACGGTCTGCCACTCCAGATAGGCCGGCTGCAATCCATGGCCGGAGTCGACCAGAAACGCATCCAGGCAGACCAGCGGATGCGCCCGGCGGAGATCGGCCAGCAGCTGGCCGGCCACTTCGGCGGAGGCGTAGTGCTGCTGGATGGGGGCTGGCGCACGGTCGAGCAGGCTGGCCGCGTCGGGAATGCGGCTCTGCAATCTGCGGCAGAATGTGTTGGCATCGGCGGTCATCGCCTGGATGAGCGGGCCGGCGACAATCACCGGGTTCGGCGCATATAGGTTGTAGTCGTGCCGGGCCGGATCTGGTCTTGGCGGAATGTCGCGCTCCTGAAGCGCGGCGAAAAAGCGTTCGGTGCCGGCGCTGCCCTGCCCAAGGATAGAATCGTACAATTGGTGAATACGTTGGTTAATCATTGCTTTTCCCTGTGGCGAAAGAGGTTTGGGTGTGTGCTGCGGCGTTGCAGAACAGCGGTGTGGCGGTATTGTAGCAGAGGTTTAAGGCGAGGTTAAGATCGTTTGGGCGCCGCAATGGCAACACCATTGTTGGTGAGGAGCGCACAATTGGGCCTGCGCTCCTCAAATAGGCTATCCAGGGAACAACAGCGGACGCGGTAGTGAGACGAGGGATTATTTGCGCAGATGCGGCAAATAGACCGAGTACTGCTGGTTGGTAGGTATCTCTGTCACCGTAGGTACCGCGGTCGGCTGCGTGGTTGCGGTTGGCGTTGCGGTAGCCGTTAAGGTTGCGGTTGGTAGCGTGGTTGCGGTTGGTGGCGTGGTTGGCGTTGCGGTTACGGCGGTATCGGGATTTAGATACTCATATGCACCGATATCACACTGTGATCCGTTGACGCCATCGCCATCCTGGGGACGATATATGCCGCGCTGGTCATGGTCGGGGCAGCCGTTGAGCGATCCGGCATCAATGGCAGGGCTACCAGGGAGCAGATTATAGGTCAGGGTATTGCCGCCGTGATCGGCCAGCGTGCCCAATAATGGCTCGACCCCGATCAAGCTGGCGGTCGCTGTAATCGTACAGCGTGCAGTTGGGGCAAGAATCATGCTGTTGGTGCTGACGAGCTTTCCGTGACAATCTGAGCTATCTGGTGACAAACGACTGCTGTTGTGGGCAACCAGCGAATTTGTAATCGTGATTGGGGAATACGTAAAAATTCCACCAGCATCAGGGTGGGACGGATTCTCCGGCACGACAGAATGATAGATAGAAGCGTAATTGCTTACGATCGTGGTATTTGCGATCAGCGTGCTAGCAGAAATACTAGCCAGCCCACCGCCAGTATAGGTGGCCCTGTTAGATGCGATGGTGCTGTTTTCGATGCTTAATGTGCCCTCTGGAGCATAGATGCCGCCACCTGTGGAAGAGCAATCATCCCGACCACGCAAAAGGTTAGGCGCTGTATTGCGCACAATCGCACTATCACGAATATGTGTCGATCCAAAACTGGCAACGCCAGCGCCGTACTCCGTGACATTATCATGGATATATGTACGATTGATATCGGCTGACCCTCTATTTAAAATACCCCCGCCGTAGATACAATAGAATGCATCCTGCTGGATTTGCGTAAAGGCGATTTCACTATCGTTGATGGTTAGCTGTCCATAATTCCTAATCGTTGGGGCAGTATTCGTCAAAAAGCGTGATGCCTCAATCAAAGCGGTACCATAATTCCGAATTGGGTTTAGGCTATGCGTAAATGTACTCCTGGATATCGATAGATAGCCTGAATTTGAAATACCATTGCCATCGTACCGATTAAAAGAATCCCGAAACGTGCTATCAACAATCGCGGTAGAAGCATTGGCCTTATTATAAAGAACATCGCCAAATCCAGGATTATTCATATAGGCACTACTAGCGTGGTTAAAGCTAAATAAGCTGGCTTTCAAGGTTAGACTACCTGCACTATTATAAATTGCCCCACCCAAGGTGGCGGTGCCGAAAAAATTCCTGACAGTGTTATGGTCAAACCACGTTTGATCGGCTGTAAGCGTCCCACTGCGCAGCTTGACCGCGCCGCCCTCATTATCAGCAGCGCCCTTGCGCAGCGTCAGATGGGTGAGCGTGACGTTTCCGCTAAAGATATCAAAGATGCGGTCGGTCTGATTGCCGTCGATAATCGTGGTGGCCGAGGTGGCGCCGGTGAGCTGGAGCGTGCCGGTAATATCCAGGTCGCCGGTCAACCCGCCATCTTCAAACTCGCCGGTGCGGGTGAGCGTGTAGGTGGCCGCTGGTAGGCTGATGCTGTCGTTGGCTGCCCCCGCCGCACACGCATCGACCGCGACATCGTGCACGGCGGCATAGACGGCCTCGCGCAGCGAACAGGTGTTGTTGAGGGCAAACTCATCTGCCGCAGTGGTGACCGTAATCAGCGTCAACGGCGGCGTGGGCGGCGAGTGGGCGAGACTGTGGGTTGGGGTGGGCTGGACGGACTGAATCAGAAAAATACTGAGAATCCATGCCAAAATGAGTAGGGAACGCGAGGATAATCGTAGCATACATGCTCTCTAATCTACAAAACCACTAAATGATTTGGTTTGAATTATACTGTTCCCTAAGTAATCACACAAATTATGCTATCAGCCAAAAACAATGCTTATTATTTATTAATATATTTTTAGACATAATATTTTTTATTTGAATCTATAACCCAGAAATACATTTAGATTCAGCGATGAAATTATAATTTCAGCCTTCACTACCGTGACGGCATGCAAACGCTC
>JACCRK010000060.1 GCA_013813565.1 Herpetosiphonaceae bacterium | reverse complement strand
AGCAGCCCCAGCGCCGCCCGCAGATCCTCGCCGTAGACATCGGGGCTGTCGGTGATAAAGTCGCCGGTGATCGCCACCAGGTCGGGCTGCTGGGCGTTGATCAGCCGGACCAGCCCGGCCAGTCGGTCGCGGGTCATCCAGGTGGCATCCATATGCAGGTCGGTGATATGGACCAGCCGATAGCCATCAAACTGGGGCTGCAGGCGCGGCAGCCGCAGTGTAACCTGGCTCACATCGACCCAGTGTGGCTCAATCTCGCTGCCGTAGAGAAAGCCCCCAACGGTGGCGACGGTGGTGCTGGCGGCGCTGGCCCCAACAATTTTCAAGAACGAGCGGCGTGAAAAGATGCGCTGAGACATATGCTTCTCTCCTGGTGTATCATCATTCTGATGATTAAAGGATATAGCATGTGCAGCGCGATTTATAGCTGATGTGTCGCTGATGTGTCGCAGATATGCAGCACGGGCGTGGTAAGTGTGTAACCTGAGCGAAGGATCGGCCGTATCTAGGCCGATCGATTTTAAGGAGAAAGATAATGGAATGCCCAATCTGCACAACCACCCTTGAGCCAACCACGCTAGAGTCGAGCCTGCGCGCATCGACCTGCCCGGCGTGTGGCGGCCACTTCATCCTCTCATCGGACTATCTCGACTGGCGCCAGCAGCACCCAGCCAATCTGGATGAGCAGCCCGACCCCACGCCGCTGCACGAGTCGACCGATACCAGCGGCGCCAAGCGCTGCCCCCACTGCCGGCACCTGATGTTCCGCTACAGGGTTGGGCACGACATTGCCTTTGGCGTTGACCACTGTGGGAGCTGCAACAGCGTGTGGCTCGACCGCACCGAGTGGGACAGCCTCAAGCGGCGGAATCTCCACGACGATATCAATCGGATGTTTACCGACGTCTGGCAGCGCCGCGTCCGCGCCGCCGAGCATCGGGCGACCATGCACACCATCTACCAGGAGAAGTTTGGCGCCGAGGACTACGCCGAGGCGCAGCGGGTCAAAGCCTGGCTCGACGCCCACCCACAGCGCCAGGCCCTGCGCGCCTTCCTGACCGCCGAAGACCCGTATAGCCGCTGAGAGGCGGCAAAATAAATCCGCCACCATCGTAGTCCTGAACACTCCGATCAGAGAGCGAGCACATTCTATGGCCATTCGCGATCCACACGCCGCCCTTATCCACTGCAAAATTGCGTACTATGGACCTGGGATGGCGGGGAAAACCACCAACTTGCAAACTATTCACCGCTTGCTGCCCCCAGATCAGCGGAGCGATCTGCTGTCGATTGCCACCGAAACCGAACGAACTCTTTGCTTTGATTGCACGCCCGCCGACGTTCCACCGATTCGCGGCAGTACGATCCGCTTCCACCTGCATACCGTCCCTGGCTGCGTTTTATATCAGCGGACGCGGCTGAATGTCTTGCAGGGGGCCGACGGCATTGTTTTTGTGGCCGACTCCCAGCGCGATAAGCTTCAGGAAGACATCAAGAGCCTTCAGGAGATGGTGAAGGGTCTCTATGCGCTGGGGCAGTCGGTGGATACCGTCCCGATTGTCCTGCAGTACAACAAACGCGATGTGCCCAACGCCGTGGCAGTTGAGATAATGGATAAGTACTTGAATCCGCTCCACTGGCCCCGGTTTGAATCGAGCATATGGAGCAACGATCCTGATTCCGGCATTCCGATACGGCGCACGTTGGGAGTGATGGAAACGTTCCAGGCGATTCAATCCCGCATCATTGAGCGGCTTGAGGTAAGTGTGGGGTAGCAGCCGCACACCGATCCGCGTCGCCGGCGTCCGGCAGAGCTGGCTGGAGATCGAGGCGCACGCACGTACATGGATAGCCGGCGTTTTCCCCGGCGAAGGTTCTGGTGATGGCGAAGCCGGCCCGCTGATAGAGGGCGATCGCACGGGCATTCCCGCTCAAGCAGATCGTCCAGGCGCCCGGCCCGGCCAGCTCAATCCCCAGCTGGAGCAGCCGCTGGCCCATGCCCCGCCCATAGAACGCCGGATCGATGTAGAGCCACGAGATATAGACGCCGTCGACGCCAACAAAGCCGATCACGCGCTTGCCGACGCAGGCGACATGCTTCTGCGAGCGCACAAAATCATCAGTGTCCGCAACGTCCTGGGCCAGCGGCACAAACGCCCGTGGGTCACATGATCCGCGCAGCTCATCGGACCTCGCCTGATCGTGGACCGCGCAGACCGCCGCAAAATCCTCGTCGCAGTACGGCCGAAGCGTGATCTCAGCCGGATGATGCATCTCTTCCTCCATACATTATCACTCCGCCCTATCGAACCGCACAGGCAAACCCCGATCCCCGATCCCTTGATCAGTGATTATATTGTACAGTCTTCCAAGAGTTTGGAAGAATCACACTTGCTATATTCCATAAATAGAATATAATTTGTGGAGTATCAATTAGGTATAAGGATCAGCTTGTTGTGTTGAAATATGTTCTTCTTGGTGGGCTGAGCAAGCAACCTGTGACGGGATATCAGCTCAAACAGTTTGTTGATGGTTCAAGCAGACACTTCTGGCATGCCCAGACTAGCCAGATTTACCGGACCCTGAACGCCCTGGAGACAGCCGGGCTGCTCACATCCGAAATTCAAGAGCAGGATGTCCGCCCTGATCGGCGGATCTATCAGATCACAGCGGCTGGCCAGGCCGATTTGCAGGCATGGCTGGCAGAGCCGATGACCGAGATTGCGCCCACCAAAGATGCGCTGCTGGTGCGTATTTTTTTCTCCGCGCAGCTGGACAAAGCCACCGTGCTGACCCAGCTACGTCTGCAGCGCTCGTTGCACCAACGGCAGCTGAACCTCTACCAGAACGAAATTGCCGATCTGATTAGTACGCAGGTTCAGCAGAACAGCGCGCTCAAACGCGATGGTCTGCTGTGGGAAATCACCCGCCGCAATGGCGAGTTGGCTGAAGAAGCCTATGTTCGCTGGCTTGATGAGGCCATCGAACGCATTGAAATCGAATTTTAAGCCATCTGGAGCAACTATGATCGAGCTAAACCAGCTCGCGGATTTGTTCGCCAATCCGCCGAAGAAACTGTACAAAGGTGTTCAATCTCAGTCGCACTATCAGACGATGCGCGACCGCACCCAGATTGCCGTTGACCTGCTGCGGCCCGCCAACCTGGAGGCAGATACGCGCCTGCCGCTGGTGATGATTATGGCGCGCTACTGGCGCAGCATGGAGCTGCGGCTGGCCAGCCCGCCCAGGAAAGCGCCGATCGGCCCACGTGAAGCGATCGCCGACTACCTGATCGCGCGCGGCTTTGCGGTGGTGATTGTCGATGCGCGTGGCACCGGGGCATCGACTGGGGTCAATCTCTACCCCTGGTCAGCTGATGAGCTGGCGGATTACGGGGAGATCGCGGCGTGGGCGATGGAGCAGCCCTGGTGTAGTGGCAAGATTGGCGCGGTTGGGCTCTCCTACGAAGGCTCAACCGCCCAATATCTGCTGGCCTCTGGTGTCAAGGGGGTCACAAGTGCTGCGCCAATGGCCTATGAGTTTGATGTCTATACTGATATTGCGCTCCCCGGTGGCATTTTCAACACCGCGTTTATCCAGCAGTGGAGCGAGAGCAATGCCCGGCTCGATCACAACAAAACCAGTCGCCTGTTTCCCTGGCTGGCGCGTTTGATGGTCAAAGGTGTCCGCCCGGTAGACGCCGATCGCCAATCCCGCGCCATCCTGAATCAGGCGCTCCACGACCACCAGGCCAACACCGATGTCTATGCGGCCATCTCACAAATTACTTTCCGCGACGATCGGTTTGGCGATACCGGCCAGACGCTTGATGATTTCAGCGTGTTTGCGCGCCAGGCGGCCATCGAAGCCTCTGGCGGCGCAATGTTTGTCTGGGGCAGCTGGCTCGATGGCACGACGGCAGACACTGTGCTACGGTCGTTTAACACCTTGAGCAATCCGCAAATCGGTGTCATCGGAGCCTGGAAGCATGAGATGACGGCCCACGGCAGCCCATACACCAGGCCAAAGTCTAAACCCAGCCCGCTCCAGGAACAGCAGTGGGCAGCTGTCACCAAATTCTTTGAGCAGACGCTCAAAACCGACCAGCCCGGCGTCGAGAAGACTCTGTTTTACTACATGCTGGGGGCCGAGGAATGGCGACAGACCACGACCTTCCCGCTGCCCAACACCGAGCAGCAGACCTGGTACTTTCAAGATGACAAGGAGCTCGCGCCAACTCCACCCAGCGTGGCTGCCACAGATACGTACAGCGTGGATTTTGCGGCCACTACTGGCCAGACCAACCGCTGGCATACCCAGATGGCCCGACCGCTGCACTACCCTGACCGAGCCCAGGCCGATCTGCGCCTGCTCACGTATACCTCGGCCCCGCTAGAGCATAACCTGGAAATTATCGGATACCCCGTTGTCACGCTGTATGTTGCGTCGACCGAGGACGATGGGGCGTTTTATGTGTATCTCGAAGATGTTGATGAGCAAGGCGTTGTGCGCTATATCACCGAGGGACAGCTGCGCGGGATTCATCGCCAGCTAGCTGTCCAGCCCGCGCCCTACTGGATGGGGATGCCCAATCGCAGCTTTAAGCGCGACGCTGCAGCGCCCCTGCCCCGCAATACATTCGTCGAGCTGACAATCGGCCTACAGCCAACCTCGGTGCTGATCCGGCGTGGTCATCGCATACGAGTAGCCCTTGCCGGCGCCGACAGGGACACGTTTATGCGTATTCCAGCGCAAGGTACGCCGGTCTGGCAGGTTGGTCGCAGCACAGCCCTGGCATCGTGTATTAGCCTGCCAGTTGTCCGCTGACCACATCGCGTAGCCCAGACAGTATCTGCGCACCACTCGGGATGTACTCATACTGTGAAGTGGTTAATGAGCTGCCGAACCCCGATCCCCAATCCCCAGTGCCTACTCCCGACACAGCAGCACCGTCGGCGCGTCGGCGACCTGGGTCAGCACCAGAATCTGGTGGTGGCGGCCCGCGAGGCGCAGCTGGCGCGTCAGCTCCTCGGGGGTGATTGGGGAGCCGCGCTTTTTGACCGTCACCGAGCCGATGTCGCGCTCGTGCAGCCGCCGCCGCAGCGCCTTGAGGTTGAACGGCAGCACTTCTTCGATCTCCCAGGAGCGGGCGAAGGGCGTGGCGCGGCGCTCGGCGCTGGTCAGGAAGGCGATATCGGCGTCAAACTGGGCCGCCTCAAGCTGGGCCGCCAGATCGGCCACCGCGTGCGCCCGCAGCACCGCCGGATCGGGCTCGTACAGAAAGCGCCCCGGCGGCTCGATCGGCGCGGGCGGCGTCGCCGGGTCGGCCGCGAGCTGCTGGACCGTCGCGTCGGCCGAGGAGAGCAGCGTGGCCAGGCGCAGCTGGCTGGGATCGCCACGGTCATCCCACCACAGCGTCGCCTCGCGCAGCTCGCCATCGAGCGAGACGAATTCGATCTGGCAGTCCGGCGGCACCTGGTCGTCGGGAATGCCCGGCGCGACCTTGGCGGCCCGCAGCGGCACCAGGGTGCGCCAGCGGTGGATCGTCGAGAGCGGCGGGGCGTACAGCTCGACATCCCAGATGCGCCTGCCGTCGGCGCGGCGGGCCGGGTCGAAGAACAGGCCATCGCAGCCGGCACAGTCGAGCGTGGTCAGATCGGCCTCGCACAGCTCGATCCGATCGAGCAGGCCCAGGGCGCGGGCGTTCTCGCGCAGCAGCGCCAGCCGCAGCGGATCGCGGTCGACCGCCAGGACGCTGGTCAGCGCGGCCAGCGGCAGGGCATCGCCGCCGATCGAGCAGGCCAGGTCGGCGACCTTCGCGCAGCCGCGAAACCGCTGGGCCCGGTAGGCCGCAACCGGATGGGGCGTGGCCTGCTCCAGCGCCTCGCGGGTGAAGTACATGCGCTCGGCGGCGGGGAACTTGGCCCGCGCCGCCCGCCGCAGGATCGCCGTCTCCAGCGCCGCCGCCACACCCTCGGCTGGATGGGCTTTGCGCAGCCGGGTGGCATAGCGCAGAAACGTCGCCGCGCTCACCGCCTGGTCGGCGCAGAGCTCCGCCAGCAGGGCCTGGCCGGGGTCGGAGAGCAGCCAGTTGAAGCCAGTGATATCCATAGTTCTTTCAGGGAAATAAATGATGAAGATCAGCCGAATCGCGCTACTCGGCGGCGAAGCGCCGGCGCAGCGTGGCGACGATCCGCGGGCCGTGGTCGCGGCCATTTTCGATAAACACTTTGCTGGGCAGTGTGCCCGCGGTCAGCACCCCGGCGACGAAAATCCCCGGCACGTTGGTCTCCAGCGTCTGCAGGTTGTGGGCTGGCACGGCGTCAGCATCAACCGTGACGCCGATGTTCTCCAGCAGGCTGGTGTTCGGGCGATAGCCGATCAGCGCAAAGATCCAGTCATTGGACAGGGTGTGGCGCTCGCCGCCGGCCATCTCCAGCGTCAGAAACGTCGGGGTGATGTCGGTGAGCCGCGACTCCCAGAACGTCGCAATCTGGCCGGCGCCGATCCAGGCCTGTAGGTCGGCCAGCACCCACGGCTTGACGCGGGGGTCGAACCCGGCGAACTGGTGGATCAGCGTGACCGCCGCGCCGTGGTAGAACAGATCGAGCGCGGCCTCGGCGGCCGAGTTGCCACCGCCGACCACCGCGACCTGCTGGCGATGAAACGGGTGGCCCTCGGTGTAGTAGTGCTGCACCTTGGGGTGATCGGCGCCGGGCACGCCCAGGCGATTCGGCGTGTCATAGGAGCCAGTGGCGACCACGACGGCGCGGGCGGGGTAGCGCGGGGTCGTGCCATCGCGACGCAGGCTAGAGACAACCAACGTCCCATCGGCCGCGCGCTCAAGGCCGGTCGCCGGCTCATAGACATTGACGTGCAGGCTCTCGTGCTCCACGACGGCGCGGTAGTAGGCCAGCGCCTCGGTGCGGGTTGGGTGCGGGTGGACCGTGGCCCAGGGAATGTTGCCGATGGTTAGATTCGGCGCCGTGCTATAGAAGCTAGTCTGTAGCGGATAGCCGACGATCGTGTTTGTCAGCGCGCCTTTCTCCAGCACCACCGCGTCCAGCCCGGCCCGCCGGGCCGCGATCGCCACGCTCAGGCCGCACGGCCCGCCGCCAATAATCACCAGATCGTGCATTGTTTCTCCGGTCATGTGGTCAGTGGCTAGTGGCGAGTGGCTAGAAGACATACCCACTGATCACTGACCACTAATCACTGATCACTGCGCGAAGCGCACCACTACGTCATCCGAACCCAGGCCAGCAAGATCAAGAGCTGATAGACGGCTGGGATGGCACCCATCGCCAGCAGCTTGGTGCTGCTCCAGCCATACATACCCTCCCACAGGCCGGCGGTCAGCAGGAACGACCACACCGCCAGGCCCAGCCACAGCAGCACTGGCAGCAGCGGCACCCCGAGCAGCACAAAGATCAGGATTGCGAGCAGGATGAGCAGGCGGGGCAGCTGCACGATTGGGTACAGATAGAATGGCCGGGCGCGATGGGCATCATCCTCCAGATTCTGCTCCATAAACTGGGCGATCCCAGCGGCTAGCGGCCACTCGATTAGACAGAAGAGAAAGAAAAACAGCGCCCCGATAATCCGGCCGATGGTTGGCGGCGTGCCATTGTTGATCATCTGCTCGGCCAGCAGGATGATCGCCGGCAGGGCGGACAGCCAAACCATCGGCGTTGCGGCCCCAAGCAGGTTTTTATAGCTCAGCGTGGCTGTCTCGGGCTTCTTGGAGTAGGCGGCGACCATCCGATCGATCGCTTCGCTTGGCTTGAAGATCAGCCGCAGCAGCCAGGCCGGCGCATCCTCGACCAGGATCCCGTCTTCGCTCTCGACGTTACGCTGGCCGCGCGAGACCTCCAGCACAATCTGCTGGAGCAGCGGCTCAAACGTACTGAGCGCCGAGGTCAGCAGCACGCCGCGGGCGTTGGTGCCATCAAACAGCAGCGACGAGATCCGATGGCTCATATGCAGCGCCTTGTTGGTCGTCTGGATGAGCACAACGTGGTTGACCTCGGACAGATCGGCCGACTTCACCGCCGTAATCTCGCCCCACGGCACGAGCATCCAGCGATTGAAGTAGCGCACCGCCAGGCCCTGCGGCCGCGACTCGACATCGGGCAAAATATTACGGATGACGATCAGCATTGGGATGAGCAGCGCCAGCACCAGCACAGCGGCGACCGGCATCCACCACAGCACCGCCGTGAGGGGCAGCGGGCCCATCTGGAAGAAGCTGAACTCGCCAACGCCCTCAAAGGCGGCGCCGATCCAGCGGCGCAAAATGCTCAGCGAGCGCAAAATACCGAACAGCGCCAGCAGGGCCGCCACCGCCATCAGCAGGGTGCGGATCCGCTTTGGGTAGGTTGCCATCAGCGAGGTGACCTTGCCGGCCTGGGCGCTGCGCGCCGCCTCGGTGGCCTGGTTGACATACTCCTGGTCGGTCTTGGAACGGCGGCTGAAGAACCCGGCCGGGCTGAGCAGCAGCTGAAACAGCGGCGATGAGGCTTTTTCATCCAGGCGCACCGGCGGCTTGCTGGTCTGCCGCGCCACCTGGTCGAGCTCGCTTTGCAGGGTTTGCGCCAGCGGCAGGAAGTTGGAGATCGCCGAGGTAATGATAATGCCTCGGCGGAAGCCCAGGCGATACAGAAAGCTGTAGAAGCGATGCCAGCCAGTCAGCGCCTTGGTGTCGGTCTGCAGCAGCAGCACAAAGCGCTCGCCGGCGAGATCTTCGGTCACCCGCAGGCCCTTGACCTGCTCCCAGCCGATCGGCAGCCACGAGTTGCTCCACTCAACCAGCAGGCCGCGCCCGCTGGTGCGAATGGTTGGAAAGAAGTTGCGAATAAATAAGGTGGCAAACAGCGCCCCGGCCAGCAGCATAAAGTGCGGCGTAAGCTCGGCGATCTGCGAGAAGCGCGCCCGACTGGCCGCGCCATTCAGCCAGTTGATCAGGCTGCGGAACCAGCCCTTGTCGGCAAAATCCGCAATAGTCACGGTGATGCCTTGCTTGTTGGCGTCCCAGACAAACTGGAGTATCGCCCGCCCCCAACGAACCATCGCCACCAGGACCAGCGCAGCACACAAGATTTCAAAGATCAATGTGATACGACGTGGATAGCGATGCACTTGCTCTGGTGTGGCAATAGCCATAGGGTATCCTCCAAATTAAAATCACAGCTACACAGATGTGTCAGCCAATAGGATCGATTGTTGGATCAGGTCGCTGAGGAAACTGCATATCCTGTGCGCTGCCTACGCTGGGTGGGCCAAGATCGGGTATCATAACAGCCGTTTGTCGCTGGCGTGCCACGATAATAGCATATATTTACGATCGTTAATGAATGAAGGAGTGTTCAGCGTATGTTGAAATATCTATCGCGCGGCGGGCGCTTAGCCGTATTGCTGTTGATTGTCGCTGGCTGTGGCGAAAGCACGCTGCCGGCCACCACCGTCTCCCAGGCGCCGCCAACCGCGCCCGCCAGCCCGGCGGCCCCAACCACGCCGCCGACCGCCGCGGCC
>JACCRK010000058.1 GCA_013813565.1 Herpetosiphonaceae bacterium | reverse complement strand
GCTGGAGGCGGGCATGCGCCAGCGCGGCTGGTGGCGTGAGAAAGAACCCTTCGTCCCGCAGATTAGCACCAGCATTCCCCGCTCGATGCCCCGCCTCGGCTTCTCCCAGGCCCACGCCGCCGCGATCGTGGCCAACCTCACGGGCGAAGTCCAGCTGGCTGCCCGGCTGGCTCTCAGCAGCGGTCTCCGCGTCAACGAGCTGGCTCGGCTGCGGATTGAGGTTGATTTTGAAAATAAAACAATCAAGATTGTCGGCAGCAATGCCAAGGGCGGTCGCCAGCGCATCGTCACCCGCCTGCTCGATCCGACTGTCCTCGACGACGTGCCGCGTGACCGCAACTACGTGTTCACCAATCCCGGCAATTTCGCCCGCGTCGCCCAGCGCCAGGTCGCCGCTGCGCGAGATGCCGCCGGGATTAGTGCTGGCACGGGCCTCGGCATGCACGCCTTTCGCGCCACCTATGCCGAGCAATTTCTCCGCCGCGCCATCACCACCGACGGCCTGACCGAGGCCGCTGCCCGCCGCGCCCTGACCCTCCAGCTCGGCCACTTCAGCGTTGATGTCACCTACCGCTACTGCCCCAAAATCACCTGAGCCAGTCCCGAGGGGAAGCATGGAAGGGGGGGTTGTTCTCCGTCGCCCCGGCGTTTTCGTCGCTGCTAGTGCTGGCCGATCGCTCAGGCCACTCTCCAGCGCTGCCAGCTGCCGCCGCACCGCTGCCGCCCGCAGCTGCGCCTGCTTGCCCGCATTGGGCGCTTTCTGGGCGAAGTAGCGCCGCGCCTCCCGCTCGATCCGCTGCAGCTCCGCTCGCAGCGCCTGCACACCCGCAACGGGAGCCGCTGTGGCGGCTGGTGCTGGCGATCGCAGCATCAATCCCGACTGGCTCAGGCGCGGCGCGGGTTCCGCCGACGACGCGGCGCTCGGGGCCACCAGCGGGCCGCGCTCGGCCTGGCTCCGCAGCAGCTCGGCCATCCCGTACTCGTGCCCCTGCATGACCTCGCGCGGGCTGCGGCTGTACGTCCAGGGCCGCTCGGTCGTCGGGTCGAGCGTCGCCGCCCAGGCCGCGTAGCCCTCCGGATCGAACGTCGCGCCGGGGCCGTCCTCGGCGGGCGGATCATGCGCGGCCTGAGCGCTGGCCTCGACACGATCCGCAGCGTGCTCATCAGCACGGGTGTTCTGAAGTGTTACTTTTTGAGGGAATCGTGTTTGAACCCCCTCCACGAGTTCAGGAGCCGCTGCCGCTGCGGAGAGCGCGGGAACTGGCTCCGGGGCCACAGCGGGCGGCGGCGATTCCGCCACAGGCGGGAGGGTTTGCCCCCCCTTCCATGCTTTAACCTTAAGGGGTGATCGTTTTGATCGCCCCCCCCCCATGCACAGCGCATAGCGATTGGCGTCGTCGCCGCCACAGGAATTGCTCGTTGGCGTGATCGTCAGATAGCCGTCCTCGACCAGCCGGCGTTGCGCGATTTGGATGGTGCGGCGTGTGAGGCCCGTTTCGTGTACCAGGGTGCGCAGCCGAATGCGGGTTGCGGGGCGGGTGCCGATCAGCGAAACGATGATGGCCAACAGGATCCGCATCGCCCGTGAGAGCGTGCAATCTTCGCCAGCCCGTGCCAGGACCGCCGCTGGGGTGATTGCAGTCGCTGGGGCCGCTGGAGCGGCGCTGGCGGGCGTCTGGCTGCGTCGCGGGGCGTGATGGTCAGGTGCGGCGGTTTTCTCGCGCTGCGAGGTGGGAGCGTGTTCTGGCGTGGTCAGGCCGAGCTCCTCCCTAGCGTGTAGCAGCATCGCCGCGTTGCTCAGGCCGTGCAGAATGCGATACACGTTGAAGGCATCGAACACGTCCTTGGGACTGCCGTGGAAGGCGCAGGTGGGGCTGTAGCCCTGCACAATGTGTGCTCCGTAGCGCGTGTTTTTGGCCGGGCGGATGAGCAGGCTCGGCGTGCGGTCGCCGTTGCGGTGCTGGCCACACGGGCAGTGCCAGCTGGTGCGGCTGGAACGCCGTCCGCCGTCAGCTTGGAGGATGTCGCACACATCGTGGGCGGCGTTCCAGCGCCGCTGGATTTCGGCGGCGCTGAGGCTGCTGGAGGGTTGGTGTCGCAGGTGGGCCTGGGTGGGCGCTGGGGCGACGGGCGCGACTTGGTTGGCGGGGTTTTCCTGGTAGCGCCCCATCCAGAGCGTCAGCGCGGCGTCCACGTCGGCATCGAGGGCGGCGCTGGTGCCATCCTGGAAGATCAGGTCGCCGCGCTGGGTGGTGTGGGTGTGGCGTCCAAAGGGTAGGCGCGTGATCGACTGGTTAGCGGTGCGGTTGTCGATCTCCTGGCGCTGTGCTGGAGTCAAGTCGGTCGATGTAATCAGCTCTTGGCCAAGCTGGGCTAGCGCAGCGGCGCTGGTGAGGCGGTCGAAGGGGATCCAGACGTAGCCGCGGTTGGTGGCCAGGTGCCACTCGCCCCAGGCCCACAGGCCGTGTTGGCGCACGGTTTCGAGCAGGGCCGGAATGCTGTCGATCGCGTGGTCGTCGATATCGAAGATGATGCAGCCGGCGAGGTCATTGCAGGTGGCGGGCGCGGCCAGGGTGATCACGCCGGCGAGATGCTGGCGCAGCTGCTCCTCGGTTGGAGCGATGGCGAACTCGTGATACTTGGCCCGTGGGTTGGGCGGCAGCATCAGGCCGTGGCGCGCAGGATCGTGTTTGAGCACGACCTGCCGCAGCAGGGTGGCTATGGTTGACATAAACA
>JACCRK010000037.1 GCA_013813565.1 Herpetosiphonaceae bacterium | reverse complement strand
CAGTTGCACCAGCTGCCATTGACCAGTACCGTGGCAGTTAAATTCGTGCGCCTTCCGGCCCATCTAGCCCTTAATTCGTGGTTATCCCAGAGTACAGTTTATTTTCGAGGGAACCGTTGCCCTCCCTCTCAGTTTATCTTATTGTGTTTGTGTGGGTGCTGGTGTGGCTGCTCCTGGTATATTCTGTTTACCTTGATTTGAGTTGACCTGTTGGATAAATTGTACTTCTGTAATTGGATATGTCTCTAATTGTCGGTTCATCGCAAAGAATAGTGCCGGATTGCTTGCGTGGGAACCTTTTTTAGGAGGTGAGACTTTAAATTTAATTAATGTATTATCCCCCCCCAATTGGCCAACCTCAACCACGGAGTCCAAATCTTCGGTAGGGAAAGACAAGAATTCCGTACTTGAACTTACAGCTGAATGCTGCACTTGTTTTAATGGAGTTACTGTCCAAATATCCTTAGTTCCATTTGCTACTTCTAACGATAAAGAAATCTCTTGTCCAACGATATCATCTTTATCGAGTTGGATAACTCCAATTGTGTGTTTGTTTAAGGTGTTCAGTGTTTGAATCATCGTGATTCGAGGCTGTTTGGCATTTTGCTGTTCAGTTTTAGAGTTAACTGCCCCTACTAATTTAGGAGTAGATTCGAAAGAGGATTCAATGGAGTAAAATAATGAGATATTCTTCTCATTAATTAATGCCGCGATAATTTTCAGATCACCATTAGAATTTCTGGCGACCGAAGAATTACTTAATATTTGCCATGAAATTTCTGGCATACCACCTGTAAATTGATTATTGATTATAATATTGCTTGATGTATTTTTAGATGAGTTTACTACAAAAAATACACTTATTACAATAATAATAACCAAAGAAGAAAAAATCTTTATTCGAGTATTCATGTGATCATTGTCTCCTTATAAGAAAAATTTACGGATTATATCCTCTATTTTGAAAACCACTAGAACTTAGAGTTGTTAATACATAGGAGTAGTCCACACGACTACTGGTCCAACCATTCCAAGAGAAATACCCTACATTATTATCCTTATAAGATAAGTTGGTAAAATTAGATATACCCATTGCATTATGTTGGGTGGATGAAAAATCCGAAACCTCGCCTCCAGCTATAAGGTAAGATTGAGTATAGCTTAAGGCACGGCTTCCTTTATCTACACCATCAAGATAGACATGCCATTTTCCATCCCATGACTTATATTCGATTTGGTAATCATGTCCTGTAGAATTAGCTGCAATAGGAATATAAGTCCAATTTCCGTTGGTATCATAATAGCCCCAATAAGTTTCATTTACATTTAATGGGCCATTTTTTCTCCATCCCATTTCTATATAGTCTTTTTTTCCAGAAGGAGGGCCTATCCATAACACTTCAGAAGAGAAGCCGCCATCTCTAATGCTTGGAGTTGCATTAGTAATATAAGCGTGAATTGCTGTATATGTAGTCTTATTGTTTAAGTAAACAGCACTATATGCTCTACAAGTAGAGCACGCAGCTAAACCTCTAGAAGGCATTTTTAAACTCACAATGAGAATGATTAATGTGGTGAACAAGATCAGCAGGATTTTCTTGATCATAACTCTCCTAAGATAAAATGATTATGTGGACATACATAGCAATCTAATGCATATATTATATACTTATTACTTATTGATTGCAAAATACTTTGATGGGCATTTTTTATCTCTTTCGAAGAGAATACTAAATTTTAGTGTTAATGTCAACTATATTAACTAAGGTTGAATATAACGCACCTTTGTAAATAATAGTGAACAACAGTTTAATTAGACATAATAAATTTTACTGGAACTTGGGGCCGCGCTTTCCACCTGCTTTACGCCACGTTATCAACCCTTTTGCCCTCAACAGTGCGCCGCGCCATGTCTCAATACGCGACCAAAAACGTCTTAATAGAATGCTTTACACCCGCTGGAGCGCTATTTTGATTAGTAAGATAATCAAACATGACCCCTGATTGACGAGCATTGACGAGCATTGGCGCTCCACTCCTCCGGTAGTATACACGACGAGGTGCGCACGACACCAAATCGGGACGAGCTGGATGAGCGCAAGCGTGCACCATCGGTCGGTGGTATACTGCGCCAAACCTTACCTCGTATAATACCTCCAATCATTCTTGATGGTTCCAGCACCGTGGTGAACTCGTACCTTACTTTGGCGACGCCGATCGCGTAAGAGAGATGGAGTCCCATGGTGTTCCGGTGATAGGTCTGTGGACCGTATCGGGTGGCTTTGACCACGTATCACGAGGATACAGCGTGTTCACCGTGGATCCATGCCGTGTTGGGAGGATTCGGTTATGGATATTCAACCACTGGTCTTTGTGGGCATCGACATTGCCGCTAAGACCTTTACCGCCACCTGGCTTCATCAGGGGCAGTCGTTAGCCAAGCCAATCACGTTCGCGCAAACCCCGGACGGCTGGCAGTCGCTGCAGCAGCGGCTCCTCGCTACCGGTGTTGCGCCAGAGCAGATTCTCGTGGTCATGGAAGCCACCGGCTCCTACTGGATTACCGGGGCAACCACCCTGGTCGCCGCCCACTTTCGCGTCAGCGTGATCAATCCGGCCCAAGCTCACTATTTTGCCAAAGCGCTGCTCAAACGCAGCAAAACCGATGCGATTGATGCGGCAACGCTGGCGCAGCTGCTGCAGCCCGCCTCCTGGACGCCGCCACCGGCCGTCTATCATGAGGTGCAGCAACGCCTACACCAACGCGAGGCCTTGCTGGCCATGCGCCAACAGGTGCGCAACCAACGCCATGCTCTGCTGCAGCATCCCATCGTGGTGACGGCCGTGCACGACCGCATGGACGTACTGATTACAACCCTCACGGAGCAGATTGCCGCCGTTGAAGCGGAGATTGCCACCGCCTTGGATCAGGATGCGGCGTGGGCAGCGGCAGCGAAGCGCCTGCAAACGATCCCCGGCATTGGGGTGCTGACCGCCGCCACGCTGTTAACCACGACCCTGAAGTTTACCGTCTGTGACACCGCTGAAGCCACCGCGTCCTATGCCGGCCTCGTCCCGCGCGAGTGGAGTTCTGGTACCAGCATTGCCCGGACGGCACGGATTGGCCACACCGGTAATACCCAGTTACGAACCAGCCTATACCTTGCCACCTTGAGCGCCTGCCGGCATAATCCGATCATCAAACCGTTCTATGATCGCTTACGGGCGAAAGGGAAACGCAACAAAGTCGCTCGCTGCGCCGCCGCGCGGAAACTCTTACCAGGGATTCAGGCCAGTGGAACGGCTACTGCCGCTCTGAGATGAGACCCCGGTGCTGGGCCAGCTCGCAGATTAAGGACTAGCGGGAGCATTTGAACAGAAACCTACGGTTTTAACGGTAAAGAAAACCCTCGTTTCCTTGCCCCTAGGCTGTGCGTGCCAGCACCACACCAGCGGAGCGGGCCACAGAGTCAAGAAACTCGGTATAGGTATCTATGTTAACATAGCATGGTGAAAAACGGGAATCTTAACTGAGGGAGGTAGGTCCATGCTGCTGGGCTATGCGCGGGTCTCGACCGACGATCAACAGCTGCATCTGCAACACGATGCCCTCAACCAGGCTGGCTGCGACCAGGTCTTTGCGGATCAGGTCAGCGGTGCGGCGGCGGACCGCCCCGGCTTGCGCCGCCTGTTGGCGCATGCGCGGGCCGGCGACACCATCGTGGTCTGGCGCTTGGATCGGCTGGGCCGATCCCTGAAGGATTTGATTGACATGGTGGCGGTGTTGGAGGAGAAGCGGATCGGCTTGAAGAGTCTCCACGAATCCATCGATACGACGTCCAGCGCGGGAAAACTGATTTTCCATATCTTTGCGGCACTGGCCGAATTTGAGCGCACGCTCATCCGAGAACGAACCCAGGCCGGCCTCCAGGCGGCGCGGGCGCGTGGACGCACGGGGGGCCGACCAAAGGCGCTGACCCCCGACCAGCAGGGGCTGGCGGTCAAACTCTATCGCGAAAAGCAGCACACGATTGCCCAGATCTGCCAGCTATTGGGGATTTCCAAGCCCACCCTGTACAAGTATCTTACGGCAGCAACCACCGTACGAGCAACGCAGGCGGACGCCAATCCGTGAACTGGCCGAACAGAACCATGCGGTTACAACGCACATCAAGGACACCAAACCGTAGGTTTCTGTTCAAATGCTCCCGCTAGTCCATATACCGCGCCACGCTATCCAGGCGGTCGCGGTTGAGCACGGCAAAGGCCCGGGATTGCACCTGGTCGAAAGTCGTTTCAGGAGGAATATCATCCGCCGTAAAGAGCTGGAGCACCCGGCCTGCACGCGCGAGATCGCGCGTCCGCTGAAGCCGGTAGGCGGCGACCTGTTCCTGAGCGATGGTCTTGGCGTCATCCTGGATGGTTTTAACCTCGCGCATGAAGCCACTCAGCAGATGATCATGCAAGCGGCGGGTCCGGTGCTGGACGAAACACAGCAGGTACACGTTCACAAGGTCCGTGGTCAAG
>JACCRK010000180.1 GCA_013813565.1 Herpetosiphonaceae bacterium | reverse complement strand
GTGTCGGTCTGGGATAGCTCAGCGGACGCTGTATCGGCTTCGCAGCCGCTGGGAGCAGCACGGCATTGCTGGGCTGCTCCCAGACCGCCCAGGCAGCCCGTCGCCGCGCCTGGATGACCGGCTGGTCCGCAACCTCCTGGTCATACTGCGGGACCATGGGGCCTTCGCGCTCGGTACAACCCCAGCCGCTCGGTCGCTCATCCCCCAGTGTCCCGACCCGCTGCTCGCCGGGCGCTCCCTCGCCGCGCACCTCCAGCGGTTCGTTGCCGCGGTGGACAGCGACCTTGCCGCCGTCCATCAGATTCCCCACCTGCTCCAGCGCCGCCTGCTCCTCGGCGAGCCGAGCGAGGCCATCGCCGACACGGCGGGCCTGAGTAGCCGGAGCATTCAGCGTATCCTCACCACCGGCCTCCACACCATTGCGGTCCACCTGTCCACTGCACTCAGCGCGCACCCTGCGCCGACCCCCTGGACGACCCACCTTGCCCACCCCCTGCTTGGCCGCGATCCCGAAGTGACCAGGCTTAGTCATGCCCTGGTCAGCCACGCCGCTGTGCAATGCAGCGGGCTGTCAGGGCTAGGCAAGTCGAGCGTCGCCGCCAGTCTCGCCGCCAGGTGGGAGGCGGCCGGCTGGTATGTAGCATGGGTCGACTGCGCGGTCCAGAGTCCCGATCGCGTGACCGCTACGGTGGAAGGTCTCCAGCAGCAGCTGCTCGATCTTGGCCTCCTCGGCTCCCAGCACCTTGACCCATCCCGCCCCCAGGCCGAGCGCCTCCAGACCCTGCGCCGCACGGTGCGCGATGTGCCGCTCCTCCTCGTCCTGGACAATGTCCAGGCGGGGCACGGGCACCCTGGATGGGTTGCGTTGCTGACCGACCTCGCTGCGCTGGGGCCATCGGTCCATGTGCTCTTGGTCGGGCAACGGGCCCTCCTCGAAACCGCGCTCCACGTGCCCCTTGAGGGCCTTTCCAGCGCAGCGGCCCGTGCGCTCTACACCACCCGCCATGGGGCGGTCTCCGACCAGGACTGGCAGAAGATTCATGCCCACACCCTCGGGTATCCCAAGCTGATCGAACTCGTTGATCCTACCCAGCCGGCCGCCCTGCAGACGGAGGTGGTGGGGGTACTCAAGGAGAGTGTCCTCGCGCTCGACCGTGAGCTCCGCCGGGCCTTGCTGTGGCTCAGGTGGGGCACGCCCGCCAGCCCCAGCTACCCCGCGTTTATCCAAGCGGCCCAGGTTGCCCCACGGGTCTGGCAGTGTCTGGCACGCCGCGGCCTGGTGAGCCTGCATGGTGGCCAAGCTACGATGCACGACTTGGTCCGTGAGCATCTTGGCCAGGTTGCTCCCGCGCACGAATGGGCTGACGTGCGGCGGCAGGTTATGGCACACGCATTGGGCAGCGGTGACTGGTCGCTGGTGTTTCACGGTGCGGTGGACCGGGGCGACCGGATGACTCAAGCCCAGGCCGGCACGGCGGCGGCGCAGCACGCCGATCGGCTTGGGCAACCTACCGTCGCCGGGCAGTGGTGGGCAACGGTTGCCGGGATTGCGCTGGCTCAGGAGGATGTGCCCGGTGCGATCACTGCACGCTTGCACCAGGTGGAGTGTACCCTGCAACTTGTTGATGGGGCCGCAACGCTCGCGATCCTGGCCGACCTGCCGGTCGTCACCGATGTGATCCAGCACTGGTGGGTGGCCCTGTACCGTTTCGAGGCGCACCTAATGTGTAGTGACTACGCGACAGCGGCGGCGGGGCTAACGCTCCCCCCGTTGGTTGGGGCCGTGCCCGATGGTGTCGGGGCCGTTGGGGCGTGGCGGCTCGCCCTGAGCCGGGTCTGGATGGGCGAGAGTGAGGAGCACGATGCGGCGGCGTGGACCCGCTACCAGCGCCTGCCGCCGCCACCAGACGGCACCCCGCTGCACATCCAGCTTCGCTTCTATCGCTTGGGGGCCAACCTTGCCATGAGCCAGCGCGAGTATGCACGTTGCCGTCAGCTCAGCAAACAGCAGGTCAGGCTCGCACGGCGGAGCCGCTCGGCCTTTTGTATCGCCCAAAGTCAGATGACCTATATCGAAGCCCTGTATACAAGTGAGCAGTATGCCCAGGCCTATACGAAACTGGTCACCGTCCACCCGACGCTGCCCAAGGAATGGACGGCGCTTGAGCGTCGCGCCTCGGCCCTTCGTGCCTTGCTCGCGTATCACCTCGGAAAACTTAAGGTAGCGCAGCACTACGCGCAGGCGGCCTATGAAGCCAGCACGGCCTTAGGCTTGCAGGACGATGACGAGTTTGTGCTCTTGATCCAGGGGGTGGTGGCGCTGGGCTGTGGCGATGCAGGCGGAGCGATAGAGGTGTTTACCCGTGGCACCCCTCCCGGCATGGCGACCACGCGGTCGGTATGGGCCGCCAGCAGCGCCCTCCAGGCGGGCGACAGCGCTACCGCTCGCGCGCTCTTCACGGTGGTGCTCCAAACCGCCCTGCGAGCGCGGGCGCGTCCATGGGTCATCGATCTCCGCCTGCCATGGGCGGCGTTTCAGCAGCACTGCGGCCACGCGGCTGCAGCCCTCCGGCACTATCACCGGGCCGTGACGATCGCTGAGGGGTTTGGCTTGCCGATCACGCAGGCGGAAGCGTTGGCGGGACTGACGGACAGCCGCCTCCACCAAGGCCATGTCGAGGCGGCCCTCCTGGCGAGCACGGCGGCGGTCCGGTGCCTCCATGGTCAGCCGCTCGGCCTCCTGATCGCGCCCACCGTGTGGACGGGCTACGCTCGTGCGCTCGAGGCGGTCGGTGATCCCGCAGCAGTCAGTGCCTGGGACACGGCCCGGCGCCATCTGCGCTCCCAAGTCCGGCAGTTGCCTCCTGAGATGGATAACGCACGCTTTCTCAGTCAGCCACACCATCGCTGGCTGATCCGCCGGTTTGGGTCAGACCTCAACGGTCGCTGAGGATGAGGTGATAGTGGTGGCGAACCCTCAGCTAGCAGGCTTTAGTCGTGCGAAGGCACACGGGGGGTATGATCCCGATGAAGGGGTTTAAACAAGATTCCCTCGTATAATCAAGACACGCCACACCGGTGTGGTGAGTTCCGGAATTCCCTTGCAGCACCGACTGCGTTTTTGAGATTGAACCCCACACCGGCTGGGCAACGCGAGTCAGAACGTGTCGTTTGCCAGGATATGTGGCGGCTTTCTGAACAGGTATCCTGGCGCTGATCGCCATTTAACCTCATCAGAAAGGGATCAACCACTTAAGACGGCCCGCCGCATATCCTGGCGGGCCTGCATGAGAACGTTTTTCGGCGCTCATGGGCCACAGATCGCTGATCGTCGTGATGGCTTCCGCCGCATATCTTGGCGGTACAAGGAAGGATATGGACCGGCATCGTCGCAGCACCAACCCCGCCTTCGGTCGATTCTTGCCGACGTAAAGACCTAAAACGGAGTGCCATCATATCGTGTCGGTTCTGCCAGTATTCGTGGCGCAGGAATCATTGCCCATGGGTCGTTCGACGGCTCAAACAGCGAATCATCATCACCGTTGAAGACTCGCCACGTTTTGTGGCAGACGGAGCGATGTGTCACGCTCACGCCGTCGGACACGTTATCTGTCAGGGCCGCCAAGTTATTCGACAAACGACACCAGGACATGCTCAAACGCCTGCATGAAGCCGCACTGTTGGTCCACGAACGCCAGCACCCGGTTAATGGACACATGGGGGAGCGCGTCAAAGAGCGCATGATTGACCAGATCGCGGCCTTTGATCGGCTGGAGCGACCAGCGTCGGGTGGTGCCGGTCTGGGTGATCGTGACGGCGGTATTGGCGCCGGCGGCAATCCGCCCATTCACGGCGGCAAAGCGGGCCTCCAGCGCCTGTTCCAGCTCGGCCAGGTGGTCGGCAATCGGCTGTTCCAGGATCGGCAGTTTCGCCGCTGCAATCAACGCATCCTTGTGCGCCTGCCACTCGGCGACTGGGATCAGATCATCTTCAATGCTGCGGAAGCGGAGGCTCTGGCGACACACCAGATCCCCCGCCTCCAGCGCTGCCCTCACCTGCTGGTATACCAGAAATTCAAACCGATCCAGGCGCAACTGCGCGGTGCCGGGGGATGGATGCGTATAGAAATAGCGCTTGAGCCGGACGGGAATACAGCGCGTGGGAATGGTCTGGGGATCAATCTGCGTCAGTGCCCGCCCCTGGCGAAAGGTGGCCTGGAGAAATCGCACGGTCTCGGCCAGCGGCATGGACGCTCGGGTGGCACTGAGATCGACACCCAGCAGCAAGGACCGGAGGCGCCCCTTAAAGCGGCGCGCCATGGTGTCCACATGGTCCCAGTGAAAGGCATGTTCGTCACAGCCGACGCCGGTGGCAATGTAGGCGGCGGCCCGTGCCAAACGCTCACGCTCCAGCAGGGTAAACGCGCGCTCCTGGACCGTGCCAAACGATGCCGCTGGGGGGATCTGATCGTTCGTGAAGAGCTGGAGCACCTGGCCGGCCCGCACCACATCCTGCGTGAGTTCCACCCGATAGTCGTAGACCTGTTCCTTGGCGGCCGCTTTGGCTTCATCATAATAGTCTTTCACCGCCTGCATAAAGCCACCGATGAGGTTGTCATGGAGGCGGTGGTAGCGGTGCTGCACGAAGGCCAGGAGGTAGACATACACCATCCAGGATTGGAGATCTTTGAGGCGCGTGGTACCGTAGTAGCCGACCAGCGCGGCATAGTAGGCAATGCCCTCATGCGAGATGGCCAGAATGGGCAGCAATCGGGGGGCGAGGTCGTAGAGCGGAAGCAGGTCGGTGCCGCGGGTTCGTTCGCGCCGGAGTTCGCCCCGGCTAAAGTCTTTGGGTGCCCGGCGCAGCACCGTCAGCTGGTAGCGACCGTCCGGTGCCTCGAACACGGACTCCAGGAGATCACATTCCGCCGGCGTCAGGTGGGTCTGCAGCAGATTCGTCAGTCGCTGTTCTTCGGTCGTGATCGCTTTGCCAATAATCTGCTCCTGGAGATAGGTGTAGCCCGGTAGGATACAGCGCTGCTCGGCGAAGTGCTGGAGGACGATGCGCAGCAGATACTGGGGTTTGGTGCTGATGGGGGCCACGCTGGCCGCCAGGTTAAAGGCCACCTGACGATCCGCTGCGAGCGGACGCCGATAGCCAAAATGCTCCAGGATGCGCTGGCGCTGCTGCCCAATCATGTTCCGATGGGGGAGCCGGAGATCGTCAAGCGGGACATCGAGGACCACTTGGTCGCAGATAAAGGTGAGATCGGCGCTGACCTCCGCGAGATCAATGGTGAAGAAGCGCTGTTTGGCCTTGAAATAGCCGAGCTGCAGCACAAAGAACGCCTGGATCACGCCCTCAGTCCAGGTCTGCATCAGGCCGGTTTCAGCGGGCGTGAGGGCAAAATAGAACGCCTGCTCCTCAGCGGTGAAGATCGGGCGATCATAGAGCGCCGCGACATCCGCAGCATCGAGCAGGTGGAGCCGTTTGGCACGCTGGGTTGGTGGACTCATCGGTTGATGCTCATCGGCCTGGCATCCCGTTTATCCATGAAAGGACCATCGCACTTCTGTACAGCACACGCACCATGGGACCTCTCGGTGGTGTGCTGCGCATCAGGATCGGGGATGATCGTCCGGGGTCAGCACCAGCTGGGGAGAAGATAGGCGCGTGTCTGTGGGCAGTGCCAGGGCGGCGCGGTGGGCGGCCAGGATCGTCTGGGCC
>JACCRK010000417.1 GCA_013813565.1 Herpetosiphonaceae bacterium | reverse complement strand
ACGTAGCTCTGGGCTAGCAGCGGCATTGGGAAGAGCCAGCGAATAATGCCGAGCGTCCGCAGCACCGCCGAGGCCACCCCAAAGCCCGTCGCCAGCTGGAGCAGCAGTCCCGGCGTGCTGCGGCCAGCCACGCTGCGCACCACCAGCAGCGCAATCGGCCAGAATAGCACCGAGTACAGCAGATAGAGGAAGTAGCCCAGCCGCACCGCGCCGGACTGGGCGACAATCAGCGGCAGCACCACGCTGGCGGGCTCGTCCAGGCTGGCGGGCCAGTTGATCGCCGCGCCCAAAATCACGATCGGCGCGATCATCAGCAGAGTTTCGAGGAAAAGCAGCGCGGCGGTGGCTCGAGCGAGGGTTTTGCCCTCGGTCGGGCTGGCGGTGTTTAGGCTGGCGGTTGTTGTTGCCATTGCAGGCCTCCTGGGTTTCAATAATATGCTTCATTGGAGGCAGCTTACGGCCTGACACAGTGGTAGAGTCAAGCGGCAATTTAAGGCTCGCTGCGATCAAAAAAAGGCCCACTCGGGTGAGTGGGCCTGGGGAAACGGGAGCGGCCTCATTAGGGCAGCGGCTGAATCGGCACCTGTAGCTCCAGGATCGCCGGCTCCTGCAGCACGCCCTTGATGTGGGCAGGCCCCGAGAGATGCAGCTCGCGCACCGGCCCGGCGACCAGCTGATTGTGCGTGCCGATCCACTCCAGCAGCGCCAGAAAACCCTGGCCAACCTCGGCATAGGCGCCGGTGTAGATCAGCGCGGCGACCTGCGCGACGGCGGGCAGCCGATAGAACACCAGCAGATCGTCGGCCGGGTGCTCATCGATCAGGTCGGGGTCGATCTGGGCGGCGGTCTCGACGTGCAGGTTGGTCTCGGTGTACTCGGCGTTGTGATACAGGGTCAGCTCGTGCGGCAGCGGGTCGATATCATACCAGCTCAGGTGGGTGTAGAGCTGCTCGTACATCGCGCGGCAGTAGTAGCCCATCTGCTGCATGGTCGGCACCGTCTGGCGCAGCCCGACGATCGGCAGAGCCTCAACCGACTTGATCACAATCTCGTAGGGCGACTCCTGGCCCTCCAGCTCGATCTGGCGCAGGCGGGCGGCGACCCCGGCGAGCTGAAAGTGCTTCTCGGCCAGCTCCTGCTCCAGCTCGGCCTGGCGCAGCGTGAGCATGCCGCGCAGCTGCGCCACCGAAAGGCCGTCGCGCCGATCGATCAGGGCCGTGATCTGCTGGAGCGTCAGGCCGAGGCCGTTCAGGGCCACAATCCGATTGAGCCGGGCCAGCTGATCGATGGTGTAGTAGCGATAGCCGGTAAACGTGTCGATCTGGTTGGGCTTGAGCAGGCCAAGCTTGTCGTAGTGCCGCAGCATGCGCACCGACACCTGGCCAAGGCGGGAGAAGTCGCCGATCTTAAACATATCCATCCTCGCTGATAGCGTTTGACGATCATCATCGTCCCAGCCTACACCCTGACAGTGTGTGAGAGTCAAGTCTGCCCCAGTGGAACTCCGGGGCAATCGATTGGATAGCAGTAAATATTTTACAGTTCAGATATTTATTATCGATTCAACAAGATATAGTAAAAAATTCTAAATATATAGCTATTTATTATCGTTCTAGGCTAGATTGTACACAATAATTGATTTAGAACGATATTTTTGAGATAAATAAAAATTATTTTATATCGATAGTCTAGTTTGTATTATCACATCGCCAACAGTATAATCACAAAATCCCTCATAGTGTAATCTACTTTGAATTAGGAGAACCTGGCATGATTCGGTTGTCTTCACGTTCCCTGCTCATCCTGATCTGGCTCCTCAGCCTCGTCCTCATTCAGCCCACCCAGTCAGCCTCACCTCCCAGCCTCGTCCCTAGGCAACCCACAACACCGCTAACAATCATCACTGTCACCACCGCCGTCGATGAGTTTGCCCTCAACAACACCTGTTCGCTGCGCGAGGCGGTCTATGCCGCAGTCCACGATGCCGCGATTGATGCGTGTGCTGCTGGCGCTGTAAACGACAGCATCAGCTTGCCTGCGGACACCTACACACTCACCCGCACCGGCGCGCTTGAGGATAGCGGGCTGTTTGGCGACCTGGATATTACTGGAACGCTCCAGCTCACCGGCGCCACCTCGGCCACCACCATTATTAACGGCAACGGGACCGACCGCATCTTTGATATCTTTAGCGGAAACGTCACGCTCACCCATCTGACGCTGCGCAATGGCACCGTTGAGCTTACCGGCGGCGCCGTCCAGCTCCGCAGTGGTGCGCTGACGGTCGATCAGACGACATTTGAGCATAACCGGGTCAAAACTAATAGTGATCGCGAGAATACCTACGGCGGCGCAATCCATAATCCCGCCGGGACGCTCACAGTGCTGCGGAGTGTCTTTGCCGCTAACGCCGCTGATAGCAGCTATATGGATTACAGCGGGCTTGGTGGGGTTGTGTATAACGGCGCTACGAGCACGACAACCTTTGTTGATAGTGTGGTTAAGGATACAGTTCAATACTATAGTACCCAGACTATTTTCAACACCGGCTCACTAACTGTATCTAACAGTGTGTTTATGCATAATCCAGTGCCGATCTGGAATAACAATAGTGGTATCGCGCTCGTTGAGGCCACGCAGTTTTTCACGAATACGGCCCCAGCTATTCTCAACGCGGGGGAAATAACCATCAACGATAGTGAAATCGCCTTTACAGACATTAGCCCATCTGGATTCTATTGTAGCTACGGCGGCGCGCTTAACAATCGCGGCCAGGCCGAGATCAAGCGCACCTTTATCCACGACAACGTCACCGAGTATGGCAGTGGCGTGGCAAGCTCTGGGTCGACCAGTATCCGCGATAGTGCGATTATCGGCAACCGAGCGCCTAACCTGGCCCGTGGCCGGGAGGACTGTGCTGGCGAAGGTGCCGGGATCTATGTTAGCAGTGGATCGTTACACATCGAAAACAGCACCATCGCCGATAACTGGGCGGAATACACTGGCGCCGGGATCTATAGCGGCTACTTTGCCTCACAGACCATCATCACCAACACGACGATCGTCAGCAACTATAGCGATCTCAATCATCCTTTTATCGGGCATGATGCGCCACCAACCACTGATGCTGGTGGCATCTATGCCTCCAAACCAATCACCATCACCAATTCGCTGATCGCCCACAACAGCAGCTGGCTGTCACCCGATGCCTCCGACTGTGAAGGGGCGCTCGTCAGCGCCAACAGCTTGATTCTCGCCCCGACATCCAGCTGTACATTTACAGCAACCAATAGCTTGATCGGGATCGAGCCATTATTGGGCACCCTGGCCGATCACGGCGGCAACACCCTGACCTATAATCTGCTGCCTGGTAGCCCTGCCATTGATGCGGGAGCGCTCAACGGCTGCCCTGCCCACGATCAGCGCGGCATCAACCGTCCCCAGGATGGCGATGGCAGCAACGGCGCCCAGTGCGATATTGGGGCGTATGAGTATGTGGCAGAGCCAGAGTATGCGATCTATTTGCCGTATCTGCGCAAATAACCCTCGCGCCGCTTTTGACTAGCGGATAGAGCTTCCGGGCGACCTCACACACCAGCGTCGCCGTGGCTCGATTGGCAAGTGGGCGGGGACAAGCAGACCCGGTGAAAGTCCCCGCCCATCCTTCAAACAGCGCGCCAGAAATCGCGGCCCCAGCTGAAACAATCTAAGATCACAGCGATCCAGACGCTGAGCGTTTGCATGCCGTCACGGTAGTGAAGGCTGAAATTATAATTTCATCGCTGAATCTAAATGTATTTCTGGGTTATAGATTCAAATAAAAAATATTATGTCTAAAAATATATTAATAAATAATAA
>JACCRK010000404.1 GCA_013813565.1 Herpetosiphonaceae bacterium | reverse complement strand
AGCCGTTTGAGTTCTTTGATCCCACTAAGGCTACGGAAACGGTCAGCGCCGGCAAAGTGACGTTCGCTATCCCCGAGACTGCCGTCCACGAGAATGGTCGCAAGTCGGCCACCTACACGGTATTGCTCAAAGTTACCCGTCCCGATGGCGAGTCTGCGGAGTTTAGATCTAATCCAGTCGAGATCAATGCCGCCGCGCTAACCCGCTTCCTCGGCGAGGATCAGGCCGGCACCGATGAGCCAACGCCAACCATCGTGATCGCGCAGCCGACGAGTGTGAACGAGCCACCAACCGCAGCCCCGGTCGAGCCAACCGCCCCGCCGATTGTCGGAGAGCTGCTACCGCCGCTGGAAAATGTTGTGGTCAGCCGGCCAGGAATTGTCTACACCACGCCCTATGGCCCGGCTGTGCGCCGCGGCGATGTCGTGCAGGGCCAGCTGGCGACGCTGGTGGTCAAGCTGCCGGTCAATAGCGAAACCTGGTATCTGGCGGTTGTGCCGGCAACTGGCACCGCCGGCTGGGTCAACAGCAGCGTCATCGATCTGCCCGCCAGCGAAACCAACAAAATTAGCCCGGTAACTGGCGAGGCACCCTATGCCGTCGTGTTCAACGGCGGGAATGTTCGCAGCGCGCCTGGTGGCACCGTTATCACCCAGGTCAACGCTGGCCAGAACGTCAAGCTCATCGGGCGGCTCGGCGATAATTCCTGGTTCAACATTGAAACTGCCGCTGGAAATGGCTGGGTTAGCGCCGGATTGCTGACCATCGATCCAAACGTGGTTAATACCATTCCAGTCGCCCCATAGCAGCTCTGTGCGCCGTTGCCTTGACTTGAAAAACGCCAGTGGATACAATATAGAGTATCCACTGGCGTTTTGATTGCGCCTTCTTGACTCCACGTTCCAGCCACACATTATCGCCTAAGCTAGTTGGAGGAACCTAGTTATGACACCGAAAAGCACCATGCCTGCAGCCATGCAATTAGCCACGCGGGGTGATAAAAATCCGCTTGACGCGGTTGAAGAGGAACTGCGGTCGAGCGTGTTTGGGCAAAATCGGGCGATCGAAAGCCTGGTCCGGGCCCTGAATCGTGCCCGCTTCGGATTTAGTGCCGGCAACCAGCTGCGTCCACGCGCTTCATTGCTCTTTTTAGGGCCCACCGGCGTGGGTAAAACCGAGTGTGCCAAACGTCTGTCAGCGTTCTTACATCCCGAGGGAGGTGGCCTCCTCAAGATTGATTGTTCGCTTTTCAGCCAGGGCCACGAGGTGTCGGCGCTGCTCGGCGCGCCGCCCTCGTATGTGGGCCGCGACCAGAAGCCGCTCCTCGACCCCGAGCTGATTGAACAGGATAACGCGATTATTTTGTTTGATGAGATTGAAAAGGGCACCTCGGAGCTGTGGAATCTGCTCCTGCAGATTATGGAGGATGGCGAGATTACGCTGCTTAACGGCGGGCGTAAGGTCTCGTTCAATCGCAGCATCGTCATTATGACAACTAATGTTGGCGCCCACGAGATGGCCAACTTTGTCTCCCAACGCACGATCGGCTTCCGCACCCCCAACCGGGTGGTCGAATCCACCGGCCAGCAGATCTATCAGATTGGCTTTGAGGCGCTGCAGAAGGTGTTTAGCCCGGAGTGGATCAACCGGATCGATGAGATTATCGCCTTCCGCCCGCTCAGTAGCGACACTCTGCGCCAGGTGCTCGATCGCATGGTCAGCGAGGCCAATCAGCAGTATCGGAAGCACGGTCTGGAGGTTGCGCTGACTGAGGAGGCCCGTGACTATATTCTCCGCCGTGGCTTCGACCCACGCTTCGGTGCCCGGCCGCTGCGCTCACGGCTGATGAAGGATATTGATGCGCCCCTGGCCGACCTGCTGGCCTCCGGCGGCATTCCCGTCGGGGCCAAGGTGATGGTGGCCGTGTCGGAGCACGAGCCGGTCAATGGGCTCAATCTGGATTTCTTCTTCGAGCCAGATGAAGAGCTTGCCACGAAAGCCGCCGAGTACACCGCTCAGCCCGATCAGGAGCCTTTGCCCGCCCGTGAAGTTGCCGGTCCACCGGCCCACACCCCAGGGCCGTCGGTCGCCCGCTCCGCCGAGTCCAAGCGCTAGATACAACAAAGCAAAAGCGGGCCGGCAGAGAACATCTGCCGGCCCGCTTTGTGATTCGCGGTGCTTAGACCATAATCTGGCCGGCCTCTTCGTACAACTTCAGGTAGCTCTCATAGCGCTCGGCGCTGATCTCCCCGCGCTGAAGCGCCGCCCTGACCGCACAATCTGGCTCGTGATCGTGGGTGCAGTTGGCAAAGGCGCAGTCATCAAGGAACGGGCGAAACTCACGAAAACACCACTCAACCTCATCCGCCGGAATGTGGTACAGGCCCAGCTCACGAATCCCCGGCGTATCGGCGACAAAGCCGCCCTCGTGCAGCGGGATGAGCTCGGCGGCAACGGTGGTGTGCTGGCCTTTGCGCACCGCATCGCTGATGGCGCCGGTGCGCAGGGCCAGGCCGGGCTGGATTACATTCAGCAGGCTGGATTTGCCCACGCCTGAGGGGCCGGAGAAAGCCGAGATCTTGCCCCGAATCAGCGCACGCACCTCCTCGATGCCCTGCGGTCTGGCGGCGCTGGTGTAGATCACGGGATAGCCAATCTGCTCATAGATCTTGAAGACACTGCGCGCGTGATCATCGGCCAGATCGCATTTATTGGCGATGATCGCCGCATCAATCCCGTTCTGCTCGGCCACAACCAGAAATCGATCAATCATTCGCACGTGGGGCTCGGGGTTGGCAACCGCGAATGTCACCAGCACCAGATCAATATTTGCCACGATGATCTGCTCGAACCAGCCGCCACCTTTGGGCGATTTACGCGCCAGTTTCGTCCGCCGCTCATAGACCTCCTCGATCGCCCCTTCGCCAGGGCTGGTCGCCATCACCCGAACGCGGTCGCCCAGGGTGGCGAGATCGGTGTACTGGCGGATTTTTTTTAGCCGGCCACGCAGAACACAGCGCAGCGTCTCGCCAGTTTCATCGAGCTGAACCCAGAAAAACCCACTTTGGGCGCGAAGGATTGTTCCTATCATTGAGACTCCTCATATGAGATTGGTGAAAAGGCCCAGGGATCGAGCTGAGTGCTGTATCCCTGGGCCTTGATTGAGCTACCTGCCCTGATGGCGCGGAACGCGCTTCACAGTTGATGATTTGCCGGCCCCGTTGGGCTGGCTGGCCGGTGGCTTCGAGCCGTTTTTGTCGAGCGGAATGGTCGATTTACGTGATGGTTTGTTCTTACCCATAGGGAACCTCCTGTTTATGCGGCGACTTCAAGGTAGTCATTATCTTCGGCCATAAAATCTTCATCGCTTAGCGAGCGTCCGGTCAGAGCCATAAAGACCTGCTCCATGGTTGCCGGCCCACTGGCATTGTTGGTGCGGCCAACCGCGGCCTTGAGCCCGGCGGGCGTATCCAGGGCCACAATCCGTCCGGCATCGATGATCGCAATGCGGTCGCACAGACGGTCGGCCTCATCCATATCGTGGGTGGTCAGAAATACTGTGGTGCCTTCTTCGGCGCGCAGCTTGTGGACAAAGCGCTGCACATCGCCTTTCGAGCGTGGATCAAGGCCGGTGGTCGGCTCGTCGAGCAGCAGCAGACGCGGCTTGGTCAGCAGCCCGCGGGCGATCGCTACTTTTTGCTGCATGCCGCGCGACATATGCTCCAGCGGCTCGTACAAGCGCTGTTCCTTCAGTCCCAGCGCCCCCAGCACCCGCACACATTCGGCCCGCGCGTGTTTCATATTCAGATCATACAGGCGGGCGGCGTAGAGCAGATTCTCCAGCGCACTGAGCTTTTTGAAAAACGACGCCTCGACACTGACCCGATTGATCAGTCGCTTGACTGCCTTCTCGTGCTGCTGCACATCCAGCCCAAATACTGTCACCCGTCCCTCATCGGGGATGAGCAGGGTTGAGACCAGCCGAATCAGGGTTGATTTCCCCGAGCCATTCGCCCCAAGCAGGCCAAAGATCTCGCCCTCACGCACCTCCAGGCTGATATGGTCGACCGCCAGCACCGCAGGCTTGCTGGTCGGCTGTGGCCGGCGGGTGAGCCAATGTTTCGTCTCAGCTGTGCCAAAACGCTTGACAACATTGTCGATCACTAGGGCCGGGCGGGTAGCCAGATCGAGCGCCTGGGTAGCTAGTCGCTGGGGCGCAGATTGGTCAAGCGTAATCACGTAGTTCCTCCTGATGGCACCAGGAGCATAGAGCACATTGCGTGCCCTACGCCCGCAGCTCGTTGTCATCCGTCACGCGCAGCTCCAGGCGGCGCAGGCCCAGCTGGTCGAACGCCAGGGCCAGCAATCGCCCAATCCGTCCGGTCTGATCTTCTTCGGGCTTGTGAGTAAGTTCCGCATAGGCCCGCTTCATCGAGGTGGCTTTGGGCTTGCGGTTGTCTGAGTGGACTAACGAACCATCGCGGTCGAGCATCAACACCGGGAGCCTCCTGAACATAGTAATGGGCCATGAGTTCCGAAATCTCGACTCACGGCCCATCGCATGGGTTTGGCCCTGGAAAAATAGAAGGGGCCGTGAGCGGTTACGTCGCCCACGGCCCTCGTTGCTCATCGCGTAGATGTTTAGGAGTGTAGCAAGAGGAAAATGGGCGCACTATGACCAGCAACAAAATCGTTGGGCTGGCGGATGGTGATCATTGTGTTTTCCATCGAGTGTGCCTCCATTTCCAGATAGTCATCGGGTTTGTTCCGATGCCTTCAGTAGAATAGCACGTGACCCCTGCGATCGTCAATAGGGCCGATCTCATTCTTTAGGCTGATTGTTGATTTCGGAACGGATCAGCAGTGGGTTTTGTGGTACGATAATGTGCTATAAGCAGCTTGGGCCGACCACCTGAGCGCTTTCGATAGAACGTGAGGTTTTTATGAATGACCAAGCAATCCTCACAGCTCCAACCCGCCCCTGGATCGTCGAGAGTGTCTATCCGCTGCGCTATATCTCCCCCAACGATGCGCTTGATCTCGGCCGCCTGCTGGTCGAAGCGCCATCGTTGCCCCGACCGTCCAGCCCCGCCAATCTGTCAGGCTGGATTGATGCAGCGTTTGCGATTCTAAGCGGCCAGCATGGAACCCTGCTTGATGGCTGCTCATTTGTTGTCGAGGGTCGCGGTGGCATCCTGGCCGCAGTGCTGATTGTGGCGCAGGCCGGTCGCCCGCAGCTGATTGAGCTGGCCGTGGCGCCGTTCTATCAGCGCCAGGGGCTTGGCACGGCGCTGGTTGGCGCGGCGCTGGATGCCCTCTATTCGGCACAGTATCCGCTGGTTGCAGCCACGGTAACAGCCGCATCAGGCCACGCCCGCTTATTGACCAGTTGTGGATTCACCAGCACAGACAGCGGCACATGACTCCGCTCGCGCTGGTATGGAGAATAGGAACAAGCTATGCCGCAGACAATTCAAGCCCAGATTGATGGGTTGGTCAGTCATTTAGATCGACAGCGCAGCACGGTTTTTGATGTCACGGTGAGCAGTGTCGATGCTACGCTGCTGCTCCAGGGCGCCGTGCTGGAGCGGACGCAACACGCCGCGGTGCTAAAGCTAGCGCACAGCCATGCCTCAGGCGCCGTCCGTGACGAGCTGGTGATTCTGCTGGAGAGCCACCAGTATGATTGGGCCGTCGTGCGCTGGAGTGTGGCTGATGTGCGGGCACAGCCAACCAGGGCCGCCGAGCTGATCAGCGAGGCCAGCTATGGCGAGTCCGTCGAGGTGTTGCGCAATCAGGGCGGCTGGTCGCAGATTCGCCAGAGCGATGGCTATATTGGCTGGATCTCCCAGCACGGCCTGTGCCCAGGCGCCGCCCGCTATCGCGACGAGGCCACCCATGTGATCGCCGCCCGCTGGCGACCACTTGTTGGTCTGGAGGGCAGCCAGGTTGGGCTGCTGCCCTGGGGGATTGCTCTACCAGTGCTGGAGTTTCGCGATGGGCTGGCATTTTTCATGTCCCCCGATGGCTTGCCCTGTACCATTGAGGCCGATGCGCTGATCCAGATCGAGGATCGCCCGGCGCAAACCTCGGCCGGAGTCAGCGAAATGCTCGCCCAGATTAGCCAGTTTATCGGGGTACCGTATCTGTGGGGCGGCACCACGCCCTACGGCTTCGACTGCTCGGGGCTGGCCCAGGCCGCCTATCGCTGGATGGGACTGCCGCTGCCCCGCGATGCCGACCAGCAGGCTCAGCAGGGAACTGAGGTGACTCGCGATGCGCTGCAGGCAGGCGATCTGCTCTTCTGGGCGGTCAATCGCAACAACGAGCAGCGTACCCAGAATATCAACCACGTCTCGATTGCGCTCGACGGCGAGCAGATGATCCACGCCAATCAGTATCACTGGGGCGTCTCCATCGATCGTATCGCCGAGGTCCAGTCACGCTATGAGGTCAATGACGATCCGGGGTTGGTGGCGATTCGCCGCCTGGTCGAATAAGTTTCAGCTTTATATTGGGAGGAACTGCGTGCACATCGCTGCTTATCCGCTTGAGTTACATTTACGCACCACATTTCGCATCGCTCACGGAGCCAGCGATACGCGCCAGACCGTGCTGCTCCAGCTTGGCGCTGGCTGGGGCGAGGCGGCGCCGGTCAGCTATCACGGCGAGTCGGTGGATCAGGTGTTGGCCTTTATCGAGCGCCAGCGCCCAATCCTGGAGCAGATCGCTGATCCGGCCGCGATCCGGGCCGTTCTTAGCCGGCTGGAGACGGGCAGCCGCGCCGCCAGGGCCGCCGTGGATCTGGCGCTCCATGATGCTCTCGGCAAGCGGCTGGGCGTGAATGTTCGCACGCTGCTGGGACTGGATGGTCTGCCAATTCCGCCGACCTCGTTCACACTGGCCATCGCCGAGCCGGAGATCCTCCGCGAGCAGGCGACGGCGGCGGCCCACTATCCGATCCTCAAAATCAAGCTCGGCGGCCCGGCCGACCTGGCCAGCGTGGCGCTTATTCGGGCGGCGGCGCCCAACAGCCGGCTGCGGGTGGATGCCAACGCCGGCTGGTCGCTGGCCCAGGCCGAGCAGCTGATCCCGGCCCTGATCGAGCACAACGTCGAACTGATCGAGCAGCCGCTGGCGGTCGATGACCTGGCCGGGTATGCCGCGCTGCACGCCCACGGCTACCCAGTGCCAATCTTCGCCGATGAGCCGATCCGCAGCGCGGCCGATGTGGCCCACTGGGCGCCGGTCGTCGATGGGGTCAACATCAAGCTGATGAAGACCGGCGGCATCGTCGGGGCGCTGGAGGCAATCGCTACCGCCCGCGCCCACGGCCTGCAGGTGATGCTCGGCTGTATGATCGAGACCAGCCTGGGCGTCTCGGCGGCAGCGGCGCTCGCGGGACTAGCGGATTATGTCGATCTCGATGGCCCGTTGCTGATCTGCAACGACCCGACCAGCGGCCTGCGCTACGCCGGGGCGCAGATCGTGCCACCAGTTGGCCCTGGACTCGGGGTCACATTTCAAGCGCCTGCCTAGATCAGCTGTGCCAACACCGCCGTGCTCAAGCAGGCCCAGCCTTGACCGGCCACGCCTGACCGCATGTATAATGACGGGCCAGAAGTAGAATTGGCAGAAACGAAACACAATGCAGATTTTGGTGACCGGCGGCACCGGTTTTGTCGGCCAGCATCTGGTGCGGGCGCTGCTTGAGCGGGACGAGCAGGTCTGGATGCTGGGCCGCGATTTTAGCCGCTCCGCCGGAAGCCTCGCCGCTGGCGCAATCCCCATCCAGGCCGACCTGCGCGACCGCAGCGCGATGATCGCGGCCTGCGCGGGAATGGATGCGGTCTACCACGTCGGGGCGCTCTCGGCGCCGTGGGGCGCATCCGCCGACTTTCAGGCGATCAACGTTGGCGGCACCGCCAACGTCATCGCTGGCTGCGAGCAGCAGCAGGTCGGGCGCCTGGTGGTGGTGTCCTCGCCGAGCGTGCTGTTCAACGGCCGCGATCAGGCCCTGCTGACCGATGCAGCGCCCTACCCGAACCGCTTTATCTCGACCTACTCTGCGACCAAAAAGCTGGCCGAGGACCACGTCAACGCCGCCATCGGGCGCGGCCTGCCCGCCGTAATCCTGCGGCCCAAGGCGATCTTCGGCCCCGGCGATACGACGCTGCTGCCCCGGCTGATCGCGGCGGCGCGCCAGGGTCGGCTGCCGCAGATCGGCGCCGGGCGCAATCTGGTCGACCTGACCTATGTTGAGAATGTGGTCGCCGCTCTGCTGCTGGCCATGGACGCGCCCGCCGCCCTCGGCAACACCTACACCATTACCAACGCCGAGCACCCGCTACTGTGGGAGGTGATCCGCACGGTCTTGCGGCGCCTGGCCATCCCCAGCGATCTGCGGGTGGTGCCGCTGCACCTGGCGCTGCTGGCGGCCCGTGCGCTGGAGCTGCGCGCCCGGATCAGCGGACGCGAGCCGCTGCTGACCCGCTACTCGGTGGCGATTCTGGCCCGCACCCAGACCTACGACATCAGCGCGGCGCAGCGCGACCTCGGCTACACGCCCCAGATTTCGCTGGCCGAGGGCATCGAGCGCACGCTCGCCAGCCTGCGCTAGCGCCCATCGTCACAGCAGCAAGGAAACACCACGATGCACAATCCACCAGCCCAGGTCATCTGCCACATCCTCGACACCGGCCACTGTCTGGCCCACGAGCGCATGATGCTGCGCGGCGGCTCGTCCCGGCAGATCGAGTGTCACGCGCTGGTGGCGCTCATCCAGCACCCCGAGCACGGCTGGGGGCTGTGGGACACCGGCTACGCGCCGCGCATGCTCACCGAGACCGCCCGCTGGCCGTTCTGGCTGTACCGCCGCGCCACGCCGCTGCGGCTGCGCCCGGAGCTGGCGCTGGTCGAGCAGCTGCCGCGCTGGGGGTTGGCGGCGGCGGATATCAGCTGGATTGTGCTGTCGCACCTGCACGCCGACCACGTGGCCGGGCTGCGCGACTTTCCCCAGGCTCGGCTGATCCTGACGGCGGCGGCCTACGCCGATGTGCGCGGGCGGCACGGCTGGCGGGCGCTCAGCCGGGCTTTTATCCCCAACCTGCTGCCGGACGATTTTGAGCGGCGCGCCACCCTAATCGACGAGTTTCCCGATCCGCCGCTGGGGCCGCTGGGGCCGACCTACGACGTGTTTGGCGATGGCGCGCTGCAGCTGGTGGCGCTGCCCGGCCACGCCCGCGGCCAGGTCGGAATGCTCGTGCAGACCGCCGAGCGGACGATTCTGCTGGCCGCCGACGGTGCCTGGCTGACCCGCGCAATTCGCGAGCAACGCCCGCCCAATCCGCTGACCTACCTGTTCACCGACGACCGCCACGCGGTCCGCGAGACTCTGCGGCGCCTGCACGACTTCGCCCGCCAGCGCCCAGAGGTCGCGCTGATCCCAACCCACTGCCCAGAGGCCTACGCCCGCGAAGTGCTGGCGTGAGCCTGGCCGGACTCCAGCAGACGGCCCGCATCGGCTGGCACTTCGCCCAGGCCCGCTGGCGCTGGGCGCGGCTCTCACAGGCCACGCTGCCCGCCTACCACGACCGGCGCATGCGGCAGATCATGGCCACCGCCAGCCAGCGCTCGCCGTTCTACCGCCAGCACTGGCGCGACCACGATCTGGCCGACTGGCGCACGCTGCCAGCGGTCGACAAACAGCTGATGATGGATAACTTTACGGCTTTCAACACCCGTGGCGTCGAGCGCGAACAGGCGCTGGCCGTGGCGCTGGCGGCGGAGCAGGGGCGCGACTTCAGCGCCACGCTGGGCGATCTGACCGTTGGGCTGTCCTCGGGGACCTCGGGGCATCGCGGGCTATTTCTGGTCAGCCCGGCCGAGCAGCTCGCCTGGGCCGGCACGATTCTGGCCCGCACGCTGCGGCTGCGCTGGGGTCCGACCAAGGTGGCCTTCTTCCTGCGCTCGAACAGCAATCTGTACGAGCAGGTTGGCCGGGGGCCCTCGGGGTGGCTGGTGCAATTCCGCTACTTCGACCTGATGCTACAGCTGGAGCTGGCGATCAGCCAGCTCAACACATTTCAGCCGGATATTCTGATCGGCCCGCCCTCGCTGCTGGAGCTGCTGGCCCGCGAGCTGGGCGCCAGCCTGCGCATCCGTCCCGAGCGGCTGATCTCCGTCGCCGAGGTGCTGGAGCCGCAGGACCGCCAGCGGCTGTGGGGGCGCTTCGGCGCGCCGGTCGACCAGATCTACCAGTGCACCGAGGGGCTGATCGCGGTCAGCTGCGCCCACGGGACGCTGCATATTCAGGAAGATGTCGTGGCGGTCCAGGGCGAGCCGCTGCCAGGCGACCCCGGCCGGGTCCAGCCGATTGTCAGCGATCTCTGGCGGACGACCCAGCCGATCGTGCGCTACCGGCTCAACGATGTGCTGAGGCTGAGCCAGACCGCGTGCCCGTGCGGCTCGGACTTTCGGGCCATCGCCAGCATCGAGGGGCGCTGCG
>JACCRK010000174.1 GCA_013813565.1 Herpetosiphonaceae bacterium | reverse complement strand
CTTCGCCGAGCAAGGCCGAGCGATCAAGGGCGCCGCCCATCATCTCAATCCAGATATCCACCGGGTCGCCGATAGCACCGGTGATTGGCTGCAGGTTGCCGCTGAGCACCAGGACGCCCCAGTTGCGTTGGCTGGTGCTCAGCGACAGCACCTGCGTCCGCGAGATGGGGTTTGCCTCAGCCAGCAGATCGACTGGGGGGAAGTTGGCCGGCGCGATCCGCTCGCCAACGGCCAGGGTGGCCTTGCCTTCGCTATCATAGATCTCGGCCAGCTCAATGACCAGGCTATCCCCGACGTGTTTCCACAGCCCCAGGCAGCCCCAGCGGGCCTGGGTAAACTGCATCCAATCCAGGCTGGGCCGGTTCAAATGCTCCGCACGCAATAAAAAGGTGTTCATGTTATTGTTGGCGGTCATCACGCGGCTCATATAGCTGACCAGCGCCGACTCGATGGCGACCCGCGCCCGCACGAGCTCCTTGCGGAGCAGCTGCAGGGTATCAAGCATGCGCGTTTCGGCCGCTGCATCGCCCTGGGATTTAGCCAGCTTGAACCCCGTCCATTCGAGCTGATCCATAATGGCGTTCAGCACATCGATGTCGGTCACAATCCCCGTCGCCTGGTGCCAGGCCAGGGTAATATCATCAACGTCTGGCAACGCCTCGCCAGCCAGGGCGGCGTCCAGGCAGACGAGCAGAGTCGTCAAGGCTGGCCAGATGTCCAGGGGCGACTGGGCTGGATCAAAAGGTAGTGGGTAGAGCAGCAGGGTGACCAGATCCTGGGTCAGCCGCGCCCGCAGCCCACTGGCCGACTCCAGATCGCCAAGATGAACCACAGCGCTGAGCGATCGATCGCAGCCGCACGAGCGCCGCACAATCAACGGCGTGAGGACACCTACCGGCGCGGCGGGCGGCTCGGTGCCCCCGATCAGCTCAAGCAGCAGATCCAGCGCCGCAATGCCCAGCGAGTCAAAGCGCTGGCGCACCGTGGTCAGCGGTGGCGTACAGGTCTGCGCCTCGATCATATCGTCGAATCCAGTAATGGCCATATCCTCGGGGATGCGCACACCGGCGGCCTGCATGGCCTCCATAAAGCCAAAGGCGTTGCGATCGGTAGCGATCGCCGCCGCCGTACATGGCAGTGATCGTGCGATCAGCGCACGGGCGCCAGCACCCCCGGCGTCTTCCAGCTCATTGGACACATTGATGACCAGCTCCGGGTCACAGGCGATCCCGGCCGCAGCGAGCGCCGCCTGATAGCCGCTGAAGCGCATGTGGACATCGCTATTATCTGGCGGACCCACAAAGGCGATCCGCTGGTGGCCATGGGCTACTAAGTGCTGGACTGCCGCAACCATACCGCCGTAGTTGTCTGGCTGCACCATCGGTCGGTCTGGCGAGCTGCTGATGCCAACCACTGGGCGGCCACTGCGGGCAAGCTGAGCGATTCGGTTGTCATCCAGCACAACGATCCAGCCATCGATTACGTCCTGGCCCAGATCATCCGGGAGTGGCACCTCAGTCTGGTATTGAACTGCAACGATGCGGACACCACGCCGCTGCGCGATCCGATAGATACCTTCAAGGATCGCGCCATAGTATGATCCACCAGTGTAGAGTGCGGAAAAACCAACCGTCGTGATGCGATTCGTCATGGTGAAACTCTCCTCTCTGACAGATTGTAAGAAATCAAGAACTTGGTAGTTGCTACATGGCAAGGAGTGTTGGCTAATCCTAGCAGTTAATCATACCTTATGCACATTGCGGCTAGCACCTGTAGTTTCGCTGCCTCAACCCTCTACAACAGCACCATGCGCTCCACAAGCGCGCACCTGAATCATGAAAATCCTGTCAAAACTCCTGCTGGGATGGTGTACTATAGACATACTCTGTTAAGACGTGCTGCAGTGGCACGTTGGTCTCACGTCAGTCACCAGCTGGCGGTGGACACGCTTATTCTCCCTGGCGATACTTCTGACTGCGCCTTCATCGCACTAGCACCACCTGCGCAATCCTACCACCAACGCCTGTAGCTCCTCAAGCGCGTCCACCGCTAGTAATGCGACGGATGAGAGACGGCAAGGTCTGAGTGTGGTGATTGACACCACACCGCATTTTGTGCAAGGAGGCACACTATGGGGAAGCGACTGCATCTGATTGTAGTCATGGCGGTACTGCTCAGCGCTGGCAGCATGATGGCACCCCGGACCACAATGGCCCAAGAATCCGACCGGCAGACCCAGGTTGGCCTGCCGGTTCCCGGCGTCTGTGTCGAAGGAACACTCCCTCACGGCGCGCTATCGATGATCTGTGTTCCGGCGAGCGGCTGGAACGGCAGCCTGGTGCTCTGGGGCCATGGCTATACGGCCTTTAATGTTCCCCTGGACTTCCAGCACATGGAGCTGCCGGACGGGACCCTGATCTCTGATCTTATCCAGCGGCTAGGATTTGCCTTCGCCACCACCAGCTACCGCCAGAACGGCCTGGCGATTCTGGAAGGCGTCGAAGACATGCGTGAGCTGATCGCGGCCTTCCGTCAGAGCCATGGCGCACCGCACCGCACCTACATGACCGGTGCCTCGGAGGGCGGCATCATCTCAACAATGCTGCTTGAACAATCCCCCGAGCTGGTCAGCGGGGCGCTGGCGATGTGCGGGCCGATCGGCAGCTTCCGCGATCAGATCAGCCACTACGGCGATTTTCGGGTGCTGTTCGACTACTTTTTCCCTGGAGTCCTTCCAGGCAGCCCGATCAACATCCCTACCTATGTGATTGACAACTGGGAGAGCACCTACGCGCCGGCGATCAGACAGGCGCTGGCGGCCAACCCCAGCGCGGCGGCCCAGCTGATCAAAACATCGAAAGCCGCCATTGATCCTCAAGATCCCAGCTCGGTTGAAACCACGGCTATGACGCTGCTGTGGTACAGCGTGTTCGCCACCAACGACGGGAGCGCAAAGTTTGGCGGCAACCCGTATGATAATCGGAGCCGGATCTACTTTGGCTCGAACAACGACTTCCGCCTGAACCTACGGGTGGCCCGCTTCAGCGCCGCTGCTGCGGCAGTCCAGGCGCTCAAAGCCTATGAGACGAGTGGCAACGTGCGGCGGCCCCTGATCGTCATGCACACGAGCGGCGACCAGCTGATCCCGATCTGGCACCAGGTGCTGTACACTCTCAAGGCCAGAATATCGGGCCAGGGCCTGCTGACGCCGGTGCCGATCCTGCGCTACGGCCACTGTAACTTTACCGCCACCGAGATGGTCGGCGCTTTCGGCCTGCTGGTGCTTCAGGTGACAGGCAGCGCGCTGGCGGATGCGCCCGCGATCGACACTGAACAAAGCGCCCGTGATTTCCAGGTGGTGCGCCAACAGGTCGAGCAAAGTAGTGCCCGGTAGCGGCTAAAAAGAGACAAGCACAGCCGTGAATCTTCCCGGATTATAGGTCAATCCAGGGGGATTCACGGTTGTGTTGTTCCTAACCCTGGGCCTCTCAGCGCAAGGCAGCTCGGGTGGAGGGGAGCAGCAGATAGATTATCACGCCGAGCGACCCCAACAGGCATGGCCCAAAAAACAGGGCCACCACCGCGTTGCGCGACAGCATGAGCAAACCAAGGACGAGCAGGATCACGCTGCTGTGCACCACCAGCATGATGGTCCGTGCCCATGGTTTCATCAACGACAACGCCATGATCAGCAGCAGGAACACGATCGCACCAGCCCCCAGGGCCAGCCCGAGCAGCTTTCCTAACATTTCTCCGGTATCATTAAATGCCATGACAAACGTAGCAAGACCGCCATATCCGACGATACCAAGCCCATGGATCGTTGTAAGGGTTTCCCGAATACCATCGGGGTGCTGTGAGTGCTGATAGCCAGGCCCGGCGTCGTTTGGATACATAGGAGCGGGCGTCAACGGGTGCATAGGGGGCAGCGGTTGGCTGTCTAGCGCATGAGTCGGTGTGGACAGTGGTTCCTGACCAAGACTCCGGGTTGGGATGCGTGGGTGCTGGTTCATGGCGTATACCTCCTGTCGAAGAGTATGCGCGAAAAGACCAAGCTACCTATGCATCGAAGGATACATAGGTAGCTTGTCCATGGAGAGCACTGAAAAGTCCGGGGTAGGCGTTCAATGGACATGGAGTAGGAGAGCACTAAAAGTATTTTCCCAGTTTTGCGTCATAGCCTGCGTCATGGAACCACAATTTTACACCCTGGTTCGTCCCCTGCGTTACGGCGTCACGGTGGGGTAGCAGGGATGGAGACGATTATCGACAGTAACGCGGGTCTTCTCCATGGATCCTGACTCGAAGGTGATTTTAACGTGTTTCCCAGGACAGCCGCTGTAATTATACGCAATCACATAATCGCCTGAATACGTATCGATTTCCGCAGCCCCTGAATATGCATCGATGTGTGCAGCAGGCCAACCGCGAGCCGTCAGGAGCGCTTGATACCAGATGCTAATGATCTTTGGGGAGTCCGGCGTCTCAAAGGTCGTAATAATCCCAGATTGCCCAGACTGTCTGACCGGCTCTGTTGTACTATCGCTGGCATTCGGATACATGGTGAACACATACGCCGCCCCGGCCCAGGTCGTGCTGTTGTCGGCCTGATTGCCACCCACGCCGGTGGCCGCGCTTTGCTCCCACGGTGCCCCAACGACAACCGTGGCACCCGACACTGCCACACTCTCGCCGAAGCCGTCCAAGACGTTGGTATTGGAGGCTTTGAGATAGGCCTGCTGCGTCCAGGTGGCGCCACTCTGCGTGAACACATAGGCCGCCCCGGCATCGATCGCGCTATTGTCGGCTTGATTGCCACCCACACCTGTGGCCGCGCTGGCCTCGCCATAGGCCCCGACCACGACCGTATCGCCATCCACCGCCACACTAAAGCCGAAGCGGTCATCGGTTCCGGTATTGGAGGCTTTGAGATATGCCTGTGGGAACCAGGCGGGTGCCCCCTGGGCGCCACTGCGGGTGAACCCATACGCCGCCCCGGCACCCTCCGCGCTGTTGTCGGTGATGATCAGAATCGCATGCCATGCCCTGGTGACGACGGTCGCCGTGAGCGCGCTCCGCAGACGGTTCCGTTCGGCCCGCCACGCCTGATCGTCCTGCTGTCGTTGGGCCATAGTCTGTCGGCGCTGCTCACGGAGCGCCTGCCAGTGCTGCTCAGCGGTCTTCTGTGCGACCCGCTCACGAAGACGCTCCTGGACAGGGACGCTCCAGCGAGACAGGGCGTTCGTCGGTCAGGGGCTCCCGACGGCTGGCTCCACGGCGGCACGTCGTTCATCTGTCAGGTGATTCCAGGCTCGATCGTCCTGCTCCTGTTAGAGCCGGGTGGTGCGGCGTGCCAGCTGCAGGATCCGTGCTTCAACGATCAGTGTGCCTCGACTTTTTTAGTGCTCTCCGACTTCTGTGCTCTAGCCCATTGGAAAGCGGAAAAGCTAGCCGAGGTTAACGCCATGGCATGCACGTAGCGAGCACCGGCACCCAATCACTGAGCAACAGGCAGATGGTTGACGGATGTTGTATTATAGAACACATGGGCGGGTTCTCGGCAACGAGCGGCCGCACAGTGATCGTCGGCATGGGCGTTTTATCAGCAGGCGGACCGCTCCATACGCCGTCTTTGCCGGGGGCATTCTGTTTCAGGAGCACGACGAAGGACGAGCGGCGCCATTCCATGGACAAGGAGTAGCAGTATGCAGTATCTTCTCACCTCGGCGGGTATCAAGAACCAGCGCATCCATGATGCATTGGTCGACTTGCTGGGCAAACCGATCGCTGAGTGCACCGCCCTCTGCATTCCCACCGCGATGTACGGGCACCCCTGGGTCGGTCCTGGCACGGGAGCCTGGCAATTCATCAGCGGACAAGAACCCGACTGCCCCATGTGCGAACTGGGGTGGAAATCCCTGGGGGTGTTGGAGCTTACGGCGCTACCCAGCATCGATCAAGAACGCTGGGTTCCCCTGGTCCGGGCGACCGATGTCCTGCTGGTATCCGGCGGCGATGCCCTGTACTTGTACCACTGGATGGGGGCGTCGGGGCTGGCGGATCTCCTCCCCTCACTGGATGAGATGGTCTGGGTCGGCCTGAGCGCCGGAAGCATGGTGATGACACCGAGGATAGGCGAGGACTTTGTCGGGTGGACGCCGCCCAACGGCAGCGACTGCACGCTGGGGATCGTGGATTTTTCGATCTTCCCGCACCTGGATCACCCAGATTTGCCGGAAAATACGATGGCCGACGCTGAACGCTGGGCGGCCAGTCTTGGCGGTCCGGCGTACGCGATCGACGACCAGACCGCCATCAAAGTGACCACCGATGGCACTGTCGAGGTTGTCTCCGAGGGCTATTGGAAACGATTCGCGCCCTACCATGGAGAGCACTGAAAAGTCCGGGGCAGGTGTACTGAACATCGCGGTACAACGAAGCAAACCAGGTGTAGAGTGCTGTTTCTCCGTGTCATCCTGCCATGGCTGGCGTACCAATTGGGCTGGTCTGCACCGTATATAGGCTTACAAACGACGCACTATTCATTGGATAGTCAGCTGATAATCAGTAAAAGTAAGAATTTTTAATGGTAGTGCGTCTGGATGTAAGAATCTTGGGGTTAGGCATTATAGGGAGTGTCATTCGTTTTTCCTGCAAAAAAAGTCATCAATTTTGAGCCAAAATGCACGAACGTTTTGACAAAAATCAGCAAAAATGATGGTTAAAGTACGGTTTTGGTGCCGATAAATTAGATTTTATGTCTCGTTGCGGCTGGTGACACAGTTGCCAGTTAAGAGCCTTCATGCGCCGCTTTGATCAGGCCATCAATCTCTTGGGGCTGGGGTGACTCCCCGAACGACTTTGCACATGCCCTGCGCATGCCTGACCGGCAGTTGACTGCCCTAGGTCACGCCTATACTCCCCCTAGGGAGCCGCTGATGCGTGAAATCAACAAAAGCCTCCTGATTGGCCTAGGTATCGTCAGCGCGGGGGTGGGTCTCACACGGAGCATGGAGAAGCATGGATGAAGCCGATTGCAGTCATTGAGGCGCCGACGAACCTTGGGCTCACGCCCAACGAGGATGGAACCTTATCGGGCGTTGTCCGGCTGCCCGAGGCATTCAAGCGCGCGCACTTCCATGAGCGCCTCGGGGCTGATATCGCAGGACGCATCACGCCTCCTCCCTACAATCCGCAGCGCGATGAGACCGTGTTGGTCCTGAATGCTGACGAGATCCACGCCTTTAGTCGCGAACTGGCTAGCATGGTTGGCACGGTCCTCGACCGTGGACAGTTTCCCCTGGTGCTCGGTGGTGATTGTAGTATCTTGTTGGGGAACCTCCTCGCCCTCAGGCATCGCGGACGGTATGGCCTGATGTTTCTCGATGGGCATAGTGATTTATACCAGCCCGTGCCCGAACTTCCTGGCGCAGTTGCCGATATGGATCTCGCGTTAGCACTGGGCATGGGTCCCGCCGTCCTGACCGCCATTGATGGCGTGACGCCACTGATCCACAAGGAGGATGTGGTCGCCTTTGGGTATCGCGATCTGGCGGAAACCGCCGCCTATGGGCTGCCGGCCGTAGCGGATGTTGGGCTGAACACCTATAGTCTGCCGACCATTCGGCACCTGGGGCTGCGCCAGGCAACGCAGTCGGCACTCCAGCACCTCCAGCGGCAGGATCTTGCGGGTGTATGGATCCATCTGGATGCCGATGTCCTGGATGATACGGGTATGCCGGCCGTCGACTCACGCCAGCCAGGGGGCCTTCAGTATGACGAACTGAGTGCCGTGCTCCGCATGCTGTTTGCTACGAACCTGATAGTTGGCATGGGCATCACGATCTTCGACCCCGATCGCGATCCAACAGGAGCAATCGCGCGAGCCTTTGTAGATGCGATCGTTGAGGGTATGACGCGCACGCCCTAAGGGCTGGGCCTGATCAGCAATACTGGTCCAGGCCGCTGCGGCACACTGTGCCATGACATCGTGGCTCTTCATCACGTTTGGTGCACCGCAGTAAACGGAGGAGATCTTCTCGAAAGGTATTACGGTTTTACCGAAATCGTACCCTGATCCCGTATAGAAGTGTTACTCTTGCGCCTGGATGGGGTCTAATCGGGGTACCATGTCCATTCGGCCAGCGGGATCAAATCATCTTCCAGGCTGCGGAAGCGGATGCTGTCCGGACAGACCAGGCCGCCCGCCTCCAGCGCGGCCCGCACCAGCAGGTAGATAAGCGCCAGATCCTCCCAGCTTCTTCAACGCTGGTTCTTGATACCGTGGTTCACACCGATGCCGGGATGACCGCCGTGCTCCAGTCGCGGACGGTTGCCGCGCCCTGTCCGGGGTGTCAGGGTATCAGCACCCATCGGCATAGCTAGTACCGCCGCACGCTGCAGGACCTTCCGTGGGGGCGTTGTGCGCTGCGCCTCCAACTCATAGAAGTTTCGCTGTCGTAATGATGCGTGTCCGCAGCGTATCTTTGCCGAACTGATTCCGACCGTTGCCCCTCCACGGGTGCGCCGAACAACCGCCGTCTCCGCGCTGGTTGAAGCGCTTGGGCTGCGGGTGAGTGGCGCCGATAGCGCCCGGCTGGATAAATGAACTTTTCAAAACGTCGTAACATGCTGGTCCTCATCGTTGTGTTTGTGGTTTCGCTGATTATTGGGGGCGGATGGTTGATGACCTCGCACCGCACGCAACTCGAGATCCAACACCAACAGTACCAACCGGAATTGGCGGCGGCGATCACCCGCTTTGCGCTGGTGACTGGCAGCCCCGAAGGACTGCAAAAGGAGGCACTCCGAACGGTCGCCACTGACTCACTCATAGGTTGGTGGATTGATGAAGGTATAACAGTACGGTGGATTACCCTTGACTACGAGATTATTGCCATGGATGTTCGGCAGTATACGGAAACAACCGCCAAGGTGTGAGTCCGCGAAACATCGCGGACGATGACCTATGATACGGTCACCCAGCAAACCCGCGGCAGGCCCATGTGCGACGAGTCGGCAGGGATCTATCGCCTTAAGCGCGAAGATACCACGTGGAACGTCAATTTTGTCGATCTCACATCCGAACATCGCGGTCAGCTCATACCCGATTTTTGTGAGCCAGCCCCTGATTAGGGTATAGACTGGGGCTATTTCTTAAGGAGAGCAAAGGGGACAGGACTTGTC
>JACCRK010000376.1 GCA_013813565.1 Herpetosiphonaceae bacterium | reverse complement strand
TCCCAGGTGGCGGCGTAGGGGATATCGTCCTCGCAGAGCAGCACCAGGTCGTAGCGGGCGGCGGCCTGGCTGGCCAGTTCGGCCAGGCGTGGGTGGACGCTGCCGTGGTAGTCCAGGCTGAACAGCGCCGTGGTCAGCGCGTTGGTGTCGCTGAAAAGATAGCGGTCGGCCTCAAGCAGCAGGCGCTCTTCGCGCTCCAGATGGCCCTCGGCGATCGCGACCAGTTGCTCCAGGGTTAGCCGCCGCTCGGTCTGATGCAGCTCCCAGTATTCCCGCCCATACTCGGGCATCCACACGGTCCCGTGGGCCTCGGCCAGCCGCTGGGCCAGGGTGGTTTTGCCGGTCGAGGGCGCCCCCAGCAGCACGATGTTGCTGATCAGGTCGCGGTAGACCCGTGGGTGTAAAAAGGCGCGCTGCTGGGCCGGGCTGCTCCGAACCAGCGTCCCCGAGACAGGCAGGCGCGTGCGGTCGGGGTCGACCAGGCGATTGACCGCGCCCAGCGCCTGGCTCATATGCTCGCCGTAGAACTCGCTGGAGTAGAAGTGGCTGATGTTGCGGATACCAAGGCGCTCGATAATGTAGTCCTCGTGCATCCGCTTGATCGCCGGGGTGGCGCCAACCTCGGTCGGGCCATCCCAGGCCTCGATGACCTGGGCGGCCGGATACAGCTCGCGAAGCCAGGCGGCCCGCACCGGCAGCGGCACGCTGGTCGTCTCGGGGCAGTCGTAGATCACCACCAGCAGCTCGTCGACCTCGCCCAGAGCGGTGTCAAGCAGCAGCTGGTGCCCGGCGTGCAGCGGCGCAAATTTCCCAACCGTCAATCCACGACGCATCAATGATCCCTGATCCCCGACCCCTGATCCCCGACCCCTGACCCCTGCACAATCTCGCTGATGATCGCTGCGGCGCTGCGACAGTCGGCGGCGCTGACATCGAGGTGGGTCACGGCGCGAACGCGGCCCTTGAACGGCACCAGCAGCACGTCGCGCTCGCGGGCAGCCTCAACCAGCGCCTCCGGGGTGAGCGGGCTGTTGCGCAGGCCAAAGACAATAATGTTGGTCTGCACCGAGGCCAGGTCGAGATCGATCTGCGGCAGCGCGGCCAGCTGCTCGGCCAGCAGTCGGGCGTTGGCGTGATCCTCGTGGAGCCGCTGGGGCATCTCGGTCAGGGCGATCAGCCCGGCGGCGCCGACCACGCCGACCTGGCGCATTCCGCCGCCCACCATCTTGCGCAGCCGATGGACTCGCTTGATGAAGGCCGCCGGGCCGGCCACCAGCGAGCCAACCGGCGCGCCCAGCCCTTTGGAGAGGCAAAACTGAATGCTGGTGACCTGGTCGGCGATCGCCCGCACCGGCACGCCCAGCGCGACGGCGGCGTTGAAAACCCGCGCGCCATCGAGGTGGACCGGCACCTGCCGCTCGTCGGCCCAGCCCTTGAGGGCGGCCATATACTCCAGCCCGACCACCACGCCGCCGCAGCGATTGTGGGTGTTCTCCAGACAGATCACGCCGGCCGGGGCGGCGTGGGCATCGTAGGCGGGCCGCACCGCCGCCGCCACCGCGTCCAGCGGCAGCTCGCCGGCGCTGGTGGTCGGCAGAACGTGGAAGACCGCCCCGCCCAGCGCCGAGACGCCGCCGGCCTCGTAGTGGTAGATATGCGACTCGTCGCCGAGCAGCACCTCCTGCCCGCGCGCGCAGTGGGCCAGCACGGCGGTCAGGTTGCCCATCGTCCCGCTCGGCACAAAGATCGCCGCCTCCTTGCCCAGCATCTCGGCGGCCACCTGCTGGAGGCGGTTGATCGTCGGGTCGTCGCCGAACACGTCGTCGCCAACCTCGGCGCGGGCCATCGCCTCGCGCATCGCCGGGGTTGGTTTGGTCACGGTATCGCTGCGTAGATCAATCATTTGGGTTGCTCCGTATTCGTAGCTAGTAGCTGGTAGCTAGCAGCTAGTATTTCTGATTTAGGGGATTAGAAAGGTTTATTTAGTAGCTGGTAGCTAGTATTTCTGATTTAGGTCATCACAAAGGTCTAAAAGCTCACTAGCTACTAGCCACTACATCAATCAGGTCGTTCAGGCTCAGCGCCGAGGGCACTCGCGGCGGCGCCTTGGAGCTGCCGCACAGCAGCAGGCGGCGGTTGGGGTGCAGGTACCAGTCGGCGCCGCCGTCGATCTGGCCCAGCTCGGCGTAGACGCTGGAGAGATCGACCGTCGACTGCGACTGGGCGGCGATGCCCATGCCGTACTGGTCGCGGTAGACGAACAGCACCGCGCCAATCCCGTAGGCGTCGCGCGAGGCTACCCCGGCCTGTGACTCGACCGCGACGCCCAGGCCCCAGGGCGTGTCGAACTCGATCCGGTCGGCGAAGGCCCGGCGCTGTTCCTCGCGCTGCTCCGCCGCCGCGTACCAGGCCGCAAAGTTGGCCTCCATCACCCTCAGCACCTGGGCGGGATCGGCGGGGAAGCCGGCGTTCAGCCCGACCACCAGGTCGCGGGCGCGCAGCGGGCCGCTGTCGCCGCTGCGGGCGTGGTCGTCGGCGGTCACGGCGGCGATCAGCGTCTCCAGCGCCCAGTCGGCGGGCCGGACGCTGCGCCGCACCAGCTCGGCGCTCGATAGGCTCTGGTCGGCGGTGTGGTGGTGGTCGAACGGGCCGCCGCCGGTGTCCACGTGGATGGCGTTCGGCTGTTCGAGGCGTGTCCCGGCGGCGACAAACTGCACCGCCGCCGCCGCGTAGCCGCCCCAGCGCCGCAGCATCCACAGCGCCGCCAGACAGTCCAGGTCGGGGGCGAGATGGCCGACCAGCATCGGTTGTAGGGTTGTCTCAGCGTTCATTGGCAGATCTCATTCAGGCGAATGCGCTGCGAGTATAGCATAGATACGCTGTCGATCAGACGCCCTATGATCATTGATGCATATCATCGCCAACTGGTGAGCGAAGGGCTATAATGGCCTGAATCTGGCAGCCTAGCCAGGATGAGGAGCATGCGTATGTCTCGCTATTTTTCGTTAGTTCGCCGGCTGATCGTGCTCACTGGCGCGGTGGCCCTGTTCGCCTGCACCGCCGGGCAAGCCCCGGCGCGCCAGCCGCAAGCCCCGGCCGCCGATGACGTGCAGATCTACGCCGACGCGCTGGCCGGCGGCTGGCAGAACTGGTCGTGGGACGCGACGGTCGATTTCGGCGCCACCGCCCAGGTCCACAGCGGCACAGCGGCGGCGGCGGTCGATCTGGATGCGGCGTTTGCCGGATTTTCGCTGCGAACGACGCCCGCGATCAGCGCTAGCGACTACGAGTCGATCACCTTCTGGGTGTACGGCGGCGTTGGTGGCTCTGCCCTCAGTCTCGCCACCCAGCCAACCGATGGCGGCCCAGGCAGCCCGACGGTCGCCGTGGCGGCCCCGGCGGGTACCTGGACGGAGTTCAACGTCCCCCTGAGCAGCCTGGGCAGCCCCGCCAGCATCGCCCGGATCAACCTGATGGATGCGACCGGAACCAACCTGCCGGTGTGGTACCTCGACGACCTGCGGCTGGTCGCGCGGGACGTGCCGCCGCTGGGCACCGTCGATCTGACCCTTGATCTGAGTGGCACCCCCAATGCCTTCACGCCCGACCACATTCTGGGGACCAACTTTGCCGTCTGGAGCCGCCCGGCGATCACGAACCCAACGTTTGTCGCCCGCACTCGGGCGCTCGGCCGCGGGCTGCTGCGCCTCCCTGGCGGCGCCTTCAGCCAGGAGTATGGCGGCATCAACTGTGAGCTGGGCGCCGGAGCCGCGCTGCCCGGCGCCTATCCCTGCTCTGGCGACTGGCTGGCGACCCTGAGCGATCTGCTGGATTTTCTCCAGAGCACTGAGCGCGCGGGCCTGTACACGATCAACATCAACACCACCGCCAAAGAGGCCGCCGCCACCGTGGCCTTCTTCAACGCCAGCGTCGGCGACCCGACGGTGATCGGCATCGACCACAAGGGCGTCAACTGGCAGACCGCCGGCTACTGGGCGCAGCTGCGCTCGGATCACGGCAACCCTGACCCGATTGGCATCAAGTACTGGGATTTTGGCAACGAGACCTACGGCGGCACCCAGGCCTCGGGCGGCGCGGAATGTGCCGCCTTTGGCTGGGAGCTGGTCTGGACCTGCAATGGCGCCGAGTATATCAACGGCGTTGGCGCGGGCGCAGCTCGCCACCAGGGCTACCTGGAGTTCCGCACCGCGATGAAGGCGATCGATCCGACGATTCTGGTGGGCGCGATTGGCCTGCCCGACCCGGCGGCCTTCTCGAATTGGAGCAATGAGCTGCTGGCGGCAGGCGGCGCGACGATCGACTACTACGGCATCCACCCGTACACCTTCGACGAGGTGCCGAACACCGCCACGATTCTGTCCCGCCCCCAGCAGCAGTGGCCGCAGATCGTCAGCGCGCTTCAGGCGGCGTTTGCCACCCACGCCGGCGGGCGCAGCATTCCGATCTGGGTCACCGAGTATAATCTGACCTCGGTGTGGAGCTATGATACCGCCCAGCAGATGACCCGCGCCGTCAATGCGCTCTTCATCGCCGACACCATCGGGCAGATGATTACGCACAAGATGGCGGTTGGCAACCAGTGGGAGCTGAACGGCAACACCCAGACCAACGGCACCGACTACGGCCTGCTGCGCCTCGACGAGGAAGAGCTGCCGGAGGATACTAATTTTAGTGCCCGCAGCCCGCACTACTACGCCTATGTGCTGTGGGATCGCTTCGGCGCCCAGATGCTGCCGGTCGCCAACAGCGCCGACGCCGCCACCCAGCTCAGCGTCTACGGCGGGCGAGTTGATGCCGACACCCTCTCGCTGCTGGCGATCAACAAGACCGCCGCGCCGATCAGCGCCAACATCAGGCTGAATCAGCTCGGCCAGCCGGTAGCAGTGACCGGCGGCACCGTTGATCTGATGCAGGCGACAGCGCTGAGCGACCAGAGCGTGACCTGGAACACCGTCGCCAGTCCGAGCGACGACCTGAGCAACGCGCCACCGCTGCCGTTTGCCGCCACCGGAACTGTCCCAGGCCACACCTTTCCGGCCTACTCAGTCACGCTGCTGCGCTTGAATACAGCGGCCGTTGTGCTGGATCGGCAGGTGTTTGTGCCGCTGGTGCGGCGGTAGGAACGTTGTGATCAGTGGTTAGTGGTTCGTGCTCAGTGGCTAGGATCCTTACTGATCACTGAGCACTGACCACTGAGCACTAATAATTTTGGAGCACTTTTTTGGATCTCGACCACCCTGACACCGTCCAGCTCGCCGACCTATCCCGCCGCTATCCCTCGCAGGAACTGGTGCCCGAGGAGCTGGCCGGGCAGCCGATCGCGGCCGTCGTTGGGCCGCTGTTCGCGATTAGCCCGACGCTGACCCAGGTCCTGCTGCTGCGCGGCTCGATCTGGCTCGATGGCAAGCGCGTGAT
>JACCRK010000170.1 GCA_013813565.1 Herpetosiphonaceae bacterium | reverse complement strand
TTTTTGCGTGGCCCGTTACTGCTGGAGCGCCGGCAGATCGAGCAGCTCCAGCAGCGAGGCGATGGTGTAGTCGGCCGCCACGTTGCGCACGGTCGCCCCAGGGCGGCTCAGCAGCACCGTGGTCATTTTAAAGTGGGCGGCGCCAGCGTGCTCCTCGGTATCGCCATCGCCAACATACACGGCGCTGGCCGGATCAATCCCCAGGCCATCGATCGCGTGCTGATAGATCGCCGGGTCAGGCTTGGCGGCTTTGATTGAGGACGAGAGCGCCAGCACATCGAACAGCGGGCGCAGCTCCAGCCGATCAAGCGCCACCTCAGTCTCGGCCGAGCAGTTGGTCACCAGGGCCAGGGCGTGGCCCCGCTGGCGCAGGGTGGTCAGGGCCGGCAGCACATCAGGATAGATGCGCAGCCCGTGGAAGAAATCCCAGCGCAGGGCCACCAGCCGAGCATAGGTCTCTGGATCGACACTGCGCCCAAGCTCGGCCAGCGCATGATCGATCACCTGTTCGGGAGTCGTCATCGTGCCGATCATCCGATCGTTGAACGAGGGCATCGAGGCGTCGCGCAGGGCCGCCGGCGTCACACCGAGCAGCTGCGCCGAGGAATTAAACCACTGGAGCGCCGGGTCAGGCTCAATCAGCGTAAAGTACAGGTCAATCAGAATTGGGCGTGGCATTCGGTTATCTCCACATATCAAACGTCCCTGCATGATACCAGATGCCGCACAGCGCCAATCGCTTGCGGCCCGTAGCCATTATGGCTGGGGCGGATCGAGGGCCAGCTGATCGTATGGGCGCTCAAGCAGTTCGGCCAGCACCTCAACAATCAACTCGTGATCCGCGCGCTGTGGCAGGCCCGAAACGGTGATCGTGCCAATACAGCCGGTCCCGCGCAGCAGCAGGGGAAAGCTGCCGCCGTGGGCCGTATAGTCACGCAGATCAAGCCCAAGCTGCTCGGTCAGGGTAGTCTGATGGAGCTCCAGCTGCAAGCCGATTGCATAGGAGCTACGATGATAGTACAGCACAACATTGCGCTTTCGGCGCACCCAATCGACAGTATCAGGGCCAGTGCCGGGCATGCTATAGAAAAAGAGCGGTCGCCCATGAAGCTGAATATCAATCGTGACCGCAGTCTTGCGGTCAGCCGCCAGGCCCCGTAAGCGTGTGCCGAGCGTCCAGGCAGTCGTCGCATCAAAGCGGGCAAATTGGAGCTGTTCCTCCTGAGTCAGAATGCGCTCCAGATCCTGTTCAATTGTCATGCGGATTCACTTTCACTTGGCGGCTAGAGCAATCGAGCCGCTGGAGAGTTAGTGGTGCGTGATTGCATAGGCAATGCCGCTCTGCAAGGTGCTCTGGGTAACGATACCCCGCAGATCAATCCCCAGTCCAACCAGGGTCTGCGATACCTCAGGGCGGATACCAGTCAGCACCACCTGAGCGCCGAGCAGCTTTACCGCCTGGGCGGCCTGGATTAGAACGTTGGCCACCTGTGTATCAACCAGCAGAACCCCGGTAATATCGATAATCGCCGTTCGAATCCGACTGGCTGCAACCCCTTCGAGCAGCGTTTCGATCACTTGCTGCGCGCGGGCAGTGTCGATTGTGCCGATCAAGGGCATAATCATCACAGTATCGCTAATTGGAATGATCGGCGTGGAAAGCTCGCGCAGCGCCGCCTTCTGGGCGGTGATCACCTCTTCGCGGGCGTGGACCAGAGCCTCGTTGCGCTCAACCACCGTGCTCAGCACACGGGGCAGCAGCGCGACCGACGCGATCATTTCCTCGACCAGGTTGTCGCGTGTTATCAGGGAGACATCGCTGAGCACCAGGGACGGAACTATCTGCCCGCGCACAATCTGCTGCGCGATCTCTACGCCGCTGCGCCCAATGTTCACGGTCGACTGGTGGACGGTCGCGCTCAGGTGGCGCTCGTGGATGGCAATCAGCGCATCGGGGGTGGCGTCGAAGCCGGTTACCACGATCTCTCCGGTGCGGCCAGCCGCCGCGATAGCCGCAACCACACCCAGGGCCAGCGTATCATTGGCGACGCAGACCCCACGGACGGCGGGGGCGCGCTCAAGCACAGTGCGCATAAAGGCCGCCCCGGATTCGGGATCCCAGTCAGGGCTTTCCTGCTCAACCACGATCTCCACGCCGGGATGCTGAGCAAACACATGGCGCACGCCAGTGGCACGATCGACATTATCCTGCATCATAGTCGGCCCAACCAGATGCGCAACCTCACCCGCCCCGCCGATCTGCGTGACGACGTGGGCGGCGGCCAGCTCAGCGCCACGCATATGATCCGAGCGGATCGTGCAGGTCACGGGCGTATCGTTCAGCTGGGCCGCCAGCACCACAACTGGAATTCCGGCGGCCTGCGCCCGCTGGATGCTACTAGCCAGGCCGACCGCGCTGATCGGCCCGATCAAGAGCAGATCAATCCGCTGGCGGAGCAAGCTGGCGATCGCCGCAATCTGCTGATCCAAGGTGTAGGCATGGATGGTGGTTACCTGGATGCCAAGCTCGGTGGCTCGTTCTTGAACGCCGTGATTGACAAGCACCCAGTAGTGCGATCGTGGGTTCTGTGTGGCATAACCAATGTGCATCGTCGTTGCCCTTTATACTGCAGTGTGTTGGTATGATAATCGCGCTCAGAAAAGTGCGTTTGGCCGGGGAAAAGCTGATTTCCGCCCATCATACCATGGTTGGAACGCCTGCAGAAGCGGGATACGGCCGTTGCCAGCTTTCTGCGCTTTCGGCGGTACGGTCTTTGCTCGTAGTGCGGTAGTCTTTGATTCTGGACAGGAGGAACTATGTTCGGACCAATCTTACGCGTGGCCGGGATCGCGCTGGCGGCGCAGGCTGGCAACTACCTGGGCGATACGCCGCGCCACGGCGCCGGGACACCAATGGGTATGAGCGTTGGCCCGGTCAATATTACGGTCTCCAACTTTGCACCTGCCGTTGTCGCCGGAATCTTGTGTGGCGGCTCGCCGCTCTTCACCCTGCTGACCGGCTACGCTCTCAGCAGCCTGATCGGCGATCGCTTTGAGCGCACGGTGCTGAAACAGATTGGGCAGGCGACGTAGGGGATTTGGGGATCGGGGATCGAGATTGGCGGTCGTGGAATAATCTAATCTCCCTATCTCCACTGGCCAGCGCGCAGATCGAACCGCAAGGTTTGGTCTGCGCGCTGGCGTTTTAGGCGACCCACACGCCTTGATTGTGGCCTGACTTGATGGCGTGGTCGTCGCCGAGGCCGATGATCCGATCATCGCCCAGGGTTTTATGTATGTGACCCTGGGGCCAGGCGCCACCGTTCAGCTCGCCCAGGTTGACATCCAGGCCCTGCCCTAGTGGGTGACGCTATCGTCGTGCCCGGCCCGCCACTGCTGGAGCTGGAGCAGCGCCTCGGCCTGGGTGCGCGCCGCCGCCCGGCCCGCCGCCAGCCCGGCCGCCGCGCTGAGAAATGCTGCGGTGCTGCCAGCGCTGACCGCCGGGGCCAGCAGAAGATCCGGCGGGGTCTGCGCCAGCGACTGCGCGGTCAGATAGTGCATCATCAGCAGGAGGGCGCGCTCGGCCAGCGCCAGCTGGCGGCTGGGGAGCCAGCGCTGCCACGACAGCCGCCCGGCGCTGGGCAGGTGGTCGAGGCTGAAGGTCGCGTCGGTGATCAGGTTGACCGCGATCACGCGCTCGGCGCCCAGGCGATGGGCGGCGCCGACCGGGAGATTGTTGCGAATCCCGCCATCGACCAGCGTGGCCGCGCCCCGGCGCTGCGGCGGAAAGAGACCGGGGATCGCGCAGCTGGCGAGCAGAGCCTCGACCAGCGGGCCGCGATCGAGCACCACCTCGTGCCCGGTGACCAGATCGACGGCGATGGCGGCGAATGGACGCGGCAGCTGCTCGATCTGCCGCTGGCCGAACAGGTCTTCCAGCAGCAGGCGCAGCTTGTGCGGGCCAACAAATCCCCAGCCAGTGCGCTCGCGGCTAATCAGATTGCGTGGTGTGATGCCGCTGAAGGCGCGCTCGATCTCGCTGGCGCGATAGCCGGCCGCCACAGCGGCGCCGATGATCGCGCCAATGCTGGTGCCGCTGACGACATCAACCGTGATCTGGAGCCGCTCAAGCTCGTACAGCACGCCGACGTGGGCGCTGCCGCGAAATCCGCCGCCGCCCAGGGTCAGCCCAAGGTGTCGCTGTGCCATTGTGTCGCTTTCATGTGTGAAGAAGGCAGAACCAGCCAGTCGCCATCGTGCAGCGGCTGGCTGGCCAAGGTGCTGATACCGCTGGTTAGCCTGGGCTAGCTGTTCTGGCCGGCGAACTCGCGCATCAGGCTGGCCAGAGCCTCGGCGCCGGCGATGCTCATGGCATTGTAGACCGAGGCGCGAATACCGCCGACCGAGCGGTGTCCGGCCAGGCCAATCATCCCGGCGTTCTGGGCAACGCTGACGAACTGTTTCTCCAGCGCCTCGCTGGGCAGGCGGAAGGTGATATTCATCTGCGAGCGGCTGTCGAGGGTCGCGTGGCCGGTGTAGAAGCCGTTTGAGCCATCGATGGCGCCGTAGATGGCGCTGGCCTTGCGCTGGTTGTGGACGGCCATCCCCGCCAGCCCGCCTTGCGCCTCGATCCAGCCCAGCACCAGGTTGAGCATGTAGATGCCAAAGGTTGGCGGTGTGTTGTAGAGCGAGTTATTTTTGGCGTGGGTGGCGTAGCGTAGCATAGTTGGCACGCTCTTGGGCGCCCGGTCGAGCCAGTCCTCGCGGATCAGCACCACCGTTACCCCGGATGGGCCGAGGTTTTTTTGGGCCCCGGCGTAGACCACGCCGAACTTGGTGGCGTCAAATGGACGTGACATAATATCGCTGCTCATATCCGCCACCAGCAGATGCTCGCCGACATTGGGCAGCGTCTGCCACTGGGTGCCATAGATCGTGTTGTTGGTGGTGATGTGGACGTAGGCCGGGTTTTCGCTGAGCTGGATCTCGTCCTGGCGCGGGATGCGGCGATACTGCTCGTCGGCGGTGCTGGCCGCAATATGCACCTGGCCGAGCTTCTGGGCCTCATCGCGGGCCTTCTCCGACCACACTCCGGTCAGGATATAGTCGGCCACCCGGTCGGCGGGCAGGAGGTTCATTGGAACAGTGCTGAACTGGCTGCTGGCGCCGCCCTGCATAAACAGCACCCGATAGCCGCTTTCAATCCCGAGCAGGCGCTTGAAACGGGCCTCGGCCTCGCTGTTGATGGCCTCGAATTCCTTTGAGCGATGGCTCATCTCCATCACCGAAATGCCGACACCATTGTAGTCGCGCAGCTCTTCCTGGGCCTGTGATAACACTTCGGGCGGCAAAATAGCTGGCCCGGCGTTGAAATTGTACACGGTCATGTGTCACTCCTGTGGCTGATAGAACACGTCGAATCACGACATTGTGACGCGAGGCATTATAGGCCCAAGCGCCAGCAGCGGCAACCGCCAACCTTTATCCAGCGCTTAATGCTTGCTGAAATTTGATTTTATTGCGCTTAAAGCCTGATAAGGGTTTCCCTTAAGTGTTTTAGACCTTTCTAAAGCCTTAATTGTGCGAGTGTAAAGCATTAGCGTCATGATTCATGGTACGCTATACTACGAGTGGGGCGTTCCGCGCACGGTCGCCCGTCACGACGTATTCTTTGCTGCCTGGTTGCAGCGTGGTGCTCAGGAATAACGATGGCGCACATCTTCATTGTGGAGGACGAAGTCAATGTTGCTTCGGCCTTGACTCTCATGCTTCATAGCCAAGGCTTCACCACCACGGTTGCCGCTACCGGGCGTCAAGCCCTGGCTATCCTGACCACCGATGCCGCCTTTGATCTCGCGCTGCTCGA